>CAZCXL010000014.1:5157-10821 GCA_964502625.1 uncultured Planctomycetales bacterium
CCCCCGGCGCATCCGGCGCCACCGCACGCTTCGAAGTCGCTGCGAAATCCGGCGGGCAGTGGTCCGATTCCAACCTGCTGGTGGTGACCGTCCTCTGAGCAATTCTCTCCTGCCGTTTGGATCTCCGCGCGGCTGGCTGCCGCCTTCGCCGCGGATTGCAAGGTCCTCACGCCGTTCGTGCAGTAGCCGCGAGTTCCTCGAATAGGGTCTCGTAGCGCGCAGCCGCCGCTTCCCAAGAGTGGCGCTGCTGCATCAGAGCGCGCCCCGCCGCGCCGATCCGGCGACGTTCCTCCGGGGAGTCGAGGAGATCACCGACCAGATCGGCGAATTCCTGATCGTCGTGAGCGACGCGCAGAATCGCGCGCACCGGACCGTCGAAGGACTCCGTGCCGGTCGAGTTGGTGACCACGGGTTTTTCCATCGCCAGCGTCTCCAGCACCTTGTTCTTCATGCCAGCGCCAAGCCGCATCGGTGCGACGAGCATGGTGGCGCGCTGAATCCACGGCTTGAGATCCGGCACCCCCCCGGTAACCTCCACGCCTTCGATCTCTTCGGCAAGGCGCCGCACTTCCGGCACCGGACGCGTGCCGACGATGGTGAAATTTGCCTGCATGCGCCGCTCGCGGACTTTCGGCAAGATGCGGCGCGCAAAGTGCACGGCAGCATCCACGTTGGGAAGGAAATCCATGTTGCCGAACAGGATCAAGTTGTCAGGCTTCTCGGGGACGTCGGGCAGCGGCTGGAACATCTCCAGATCCACGCCGTTCGCAATCACTTCGACGCGGGACGAAGGATGGAGAGCCAGCAAAGCGTCGCGATCGAGAGGCGAGATCGCCGTAGCGAGCGGATAGCGCTCAAGCGTATACCTCTCCAGCGACTGGAAACGACGCAGGAGTTGGTGCACGCGCGCGCGGCGCCAAGGCGGGAGATCACTGCGCTCGAGTTGTCGCTGGTAGTACAAGGAGCGGCAATCGCAGACGTCGAGTAGTGTGGGCAGCACCAAAGCGTCACTGAACAGAACGTCCGCCCAAGGATCGAAGACGTACGCCACCTCCAACCCCAATCTCGCGCGCATCTCCGTCACGCGCGCGCGCAAACGCTCGCCGAAGCCGGGATACTCCGCTTTGAGGCTCTGCGCAGGGTTCCAGCCCAAGTTGGTGCGCAGCCGTCCGAGCAAGCGCCGCCGCGGAAACCGCTCAAGGGTGATGCTCTCGAAGACGTGCTCGCGGGCGAGCGGTTCTTCCTTCGCCGCCTGATCTGGCTCGTTCATGAGGCCGAGCAGATGGATCTCGTGCCCGCGCGCCCGCAGCCGGCGAAAGAGATGCAACACGCGGAGGTGGTAGCCCTCCGAGTAAGGCCACGGCAGGCCTCGGTATGCGACGAGGATCTTCAACCGCTGAGGATCAGGAGGCCGATTTGGCGAGAGCGGCGCGCACCAGCGGCTCAAGCTCGCCGCGCGCGTGGAGTTCACGCACCACGTCTCCCCCGCCCACGAACTCTCCCTTCAGGAAGATCTGGGGCGTGGTAGGCCAATCGGAGATGGCAGTCAATGCGGGACGAATGTCCGGATCCTCGAGAATGTCCAAGGTCTCGAACGGCACGTTCATGCCGGCGAAGATCTCGATGACCGATTTGGACCAGCCACAGCGCGGAAAGGTCTTGTTGCCCTTGGTGAAGAGCATGATCGTGTTCTGCTGAATCGCCTGCTCGAGGCGGGCGCGGACTTCAGGGTTGATGGTGCCGTTCATGGGGTCAATGGATCAAGAATTGGGAAGGCGCGTGACGAGCTGGACAGCGTGTATCGCGTTGCTGCCTTCCACCATGTGCGCGCGCAAGACGTTCATCACCTTGCGATGCTGCTCGAGCAGCTTCAGCGCTTGGAATCCGGCCCACTCAATCTCTAGCCGCCAGTGGTCGCGCGTGCCAGTGAGGTCAGTGGCGGCGCAACGCGCACCGGGAAGCCCGTGCTCGACCAGGAGTTCGATGTCGCGGCTTTCCATGGTGCGAGGGAGGCAGTGCACTCCCGAGTCCGCGCATTGTCGCATGGAGCGGACGGGAGGGGAAGCCCGCTGGAGGCTACTTGCCGATCAGGAAGTGGGCGACGTCCGCTTCCTGCATCACGTAATCTCGGCCCTCGGTGCGCATGCGGCCCGCGGCGCGAATCGCGGCCTCGGTGCCGTGCTGCGCCAGATCCTGCACGGAGTAGATCTCGGCCCGGATGTAATGCTTCTCAAAATCGGTGTGGATCACGCCGGCGGCTTGCGGGGCTTTCCAGCCGCGCCGGATGGTCCAGGCGCGAATCTCCTTCGGCCCGGCCGTGAAGAAGGTCTGCAGGCCAAGCAAGTCGTAGACCTCGCGCACCAAGCGCGCCAGGCCGAGTTCGCGAATCCCGAGTTCCTGCATGAAAGTCCCGCGATCCTCGGGGGACATTTCGCGCAGCGCGATTTCGAGGTCGGCGCAGATGGGAGTGAAGCCACACCCTTGGCGCTCGGCGTGGGCGCGCAGCGCCGCTGCATGCGGTCCGGTGCCCTCCAAATCGTCGTCGGCGACGTTTGCGACGTAGAGCATCGGCTTCATGGTCATCAGGCAGAGCGGCTTCAGCGCGATCCGCTCCTTGTCGGTCCACGCTCCTGCCCGCGCTGCGCGCCCAGTGGCGAGAAGTTCAGCGGCTTTGGAACAAACCTCGACACCCTCGATGGCCTCCTTGTCCCCGGATCGTGCGCGCTTAGCCAGACGGTCCTGGGCCTTGCGCGCCGTATCGAGGTCCGCCAAGGCCAGCTCAATTTCAATCACTTCGGCGTCGCTCACTGGGTCGACTGCGCCCTCGCGCAGCACGCGATCCCCGTCGAAGCAGCGCACGACTTGCATCACTGCGTCGCACTCGCGAATCGTGCCCAGAAACTTGTTGCCCATGCCCTCGCCCTCGCTGGCACCCTTGACCAGTCCGGCGATGTCCACCACTTGCACGACAGCAGGGAGGATGCGCTCCGATTCGATTTTCGAGCGGATCTCCTCCAGGCGGGTGTCCGGCACCTCCACCACGGCCACGTTGGGTTCGATCGTGCAGAAGGGATAGTTCCCGATCTCCGCGCGCGCTGCGGAGAGCGCGCTGAAGAGGGTGGACTTTCCGACGTTCGGAAGTCCAACGATGCCGCAGGAGACGGACATGGAACCGAGGATTCTACGCTCGCGGTCGCGAGCCCAGCAGCGCGATCAACAACGCCACGGCAAACGCCGGCACGAGTTCGTACACCAAAGCCTTGAGGGGCGGCGTGAGATACCAGACGACCGATACGGAGGCTCCGGCGAGCATCGCGGCCAGAGACCACGCTGGGCGAACCGGTCCGCGGAGCAGGCGCACCAGCAGCAGCGGACCGAAGGCGGCCCCAAGGGCGCTCCAGGCGAACAGCACCGTGTGAAACACGGACTCGCGGATGAGGAGCGCGGCACCCATGGCGGCGAAGCCGACCAAGGCAACGGCAAGACGGCCCCGCCTGAGACCAGCACTTGCGCCAGGTCCCGAGAAATCGCGCGCCACCGTGCCGCCGATCACCAACAATTGCGAATCCACGGTGGACATGATGGCGGAGATGACGGCGGTCAGGATGATCGCAGCGCCGGCCGCGGGAAGCGCGGTGTGCGCGAGCGCGAACAAGGAAGACTCTGGATCGGAGACCGGGGCCAGCGCAACGCGGGCGCACCATCCGGTCACCACCATGCCGGTGTAGACGATGGCCGCCCATACCAGGGAGATCGTGCGCGCACGGCCGATGGCCGACTCGTCCTTCATCGCCATGAATCGATCCACGACGTGCGGCTGGCCGGGATATCCCAAGGCAATACCGAACATCCCCGCGAGGAGTCCGACCAAGGGCCAGCCTTCGAGACCGCGCGCGAAATCGGTATAGGCCGGCGCGTCATTGTGAGACACCACCTGCATTCCATCTGCGAGAGCTTGCGGACCTCCCACGAGCATGAGGCCGGCCACGGGGAGCACCAGACACGAGATCACCATCACCATGCCTTGAAGCATGTCGGTCAACGCCACCGACCAGAAACCACCACGCACCGTGTAGAGCAGCACGACGCTGCCGCCAGCCAAAATCGCCCAGCGTAGATCCCAACCGAAAGCGTTCGCGAAAGCCTTGCCCGAGGCCTGCATCTGCGAAGAAACGTAAGTGCCGAGCGAAAGGATGAGGATGATGCCACCTGTCGCGCGCAATCTCCGTCGCCAGAGATCAGGCGCGTCTACGGCGAGGAAATCAATCACCGAAAGCGCGCCGTTCGTGCGGCTCGCAGCGCGCAATCGACGAGCCACGAGGAACCAATTGAGTGCAAAGCCACTCCAGCAGGCAGGAATCAGCCAGACGGCGGACAGTCCATGCAGGTAGGCGGCGCCACTGACGCCAACTAAAGTCCACGCACTCGAGGAAGACGCTGCCGCGCTCAAGGACGCCGCCCACGGTCCCAGCCCGCGGCCGCCAAGCCAGTAGTCCTCTCCCGCTCGCGCGCGCCGCGCAACCCACAGCCCGAGCAAGAGCACCGCCGCGTTGTAGACGACCAAAGTCGTGACGATGGTCGCGGTCTCGCTCATCGCGTCAGGAGTTCCGCACCGAGCGCAGCAACTCCTCTGCGGCCAGAGCCGGCGGCTGCTCACCCGCAGCGACCCGAGCCTCCAGCGCCGCGCGCCGCTCGCGCACACCGGGCTCTGCGTCGAAAGAAGTCAGCAGACGCTCCGCGAGTAGGGCACGCATCCAACGCACGCGCTGCTCGCGACGGCGAACCTCCAGGGCTCCGCTTCTCTCCAAGGAGGCGCGATGTTCTTGGAGAAGAGTCCAGAGTTCCTCGAATCCTGAACCTTCCACACTACTCATGGCGAGCACCCGCGCGCTCCAGCCTCCTTCTCGCGGCCCGAAAAGCCGGAGTGCCGCGGAGAGTTCTTGCGCCGCCGCGCGCGCGCGAGAGAGTTGGTCACCGTCGGCCTTGTTGACGGCCACCACGTCAGCGAGTTCGAGGATGCCGCGCTTGATGCCCTGGAGCTCGTCGCCACTGCCGGGTTGATGCAGCACCAGAAAAGTATCCACCATTTCAGAGACGGTCGTTTCCGCTTGGCCGACCCCGACCGTCTCCACCAAGACCACGTCATGCCCGGCCGCCTCACAGAGCGCCATGCACTCCCGGGTGCGCCGCGCCACGCCACCCAGGGCTGCGCCGCTCGGACTGGGCCGAATGAAGGCGCGGGGATCTTGAGCCAGGCGATGCATGCGCGCCTTGTCACCGAGAATGCTGCCCCCGCTCACGCTGCTCGACGGATCCACCGCCAGCACGGCCGGACGGTGGCCGCGCGCGATCAGGAACATGCCGAAACCATCGAGGAAAGTTGACTTTCCAACCCCGGGCGGACCACTCACGCCAATCCGATGCGCCGCGCCGCCCGGACCCAGGAGTTGCAGCAACTCCTGCGCCGCGCGCTCGTGCTCAGGCCGAGAACTCTCGGCGAGCGTAATGGCGCGCGCGAGTGCTTGGCGGTCGCCCGCGCGCACGGCTTGCGCGAAATCGGCGGGAGTACTCACGCCGTGTCCGGCCTGTGCTCAAGCAGACCGAGCAGTGCTTCTGCAGCTTCCGACAACACCGTACCCGGGCCGAACACCGCGGCCGCGCCCG
>CAZCXL010000014.1:10831-12512 GCA_964502625.1 uncultured Planctomycetales bacterium
GCAGCGCCGGCAGATCTTGCGGGGGAACGACACCCCCCACCACCAACAGCACGCTTTGACGCCCTTGCGCGTCGAGGGCGCGGCGCAACTCCGGAACCAGCGTCAAGTGGCCCGCCGCGAGGGAAGAGACGCCGACCACGTGCGCGTCGTTCTCGATCACTTGGCGCGCCACTTCATCCGGCGTGAGAAATAGGGAACCAATGTCCACATCCCAGCCGAGGTCGGCGAAAGCCGCGGCGACCACCTTCTGGCCGCGATCGTGGCCATCTTGCCCCAATTTGGCGACCAGGATTCTCGGGCGACGGCCTGCGCGCAGTGCGAACGCTTCGGCGCGCGCGCGCGCGCTGGTCACGGCTGCTGCTCCTTCACCCATTGCCCTACTGTAGACGCCCGACACGGTGCGAATCGAGGGCGCATGGCGTCCCCACACCACTTCCAGCGCCTCCGTCATCTCGCCAACGGTCGCACCCGCACGCGCAGCATGCACGGAGAGCTCCAGTAAATTCCCCGGCGTGCCGCTTGCGCAAGCGGTCAAGGCCGCGAGACAGCGCGCGACTGCGGCGCCCTCTCGTTTGCTCTTGAGCGCTTGCAGTCGCGCGATCTGACTCTGGCGTACCCGTTGGTTGTTCACCGCACGCATCGGCACCTCGGCGGCCTCGCCGCCGGTCCAGCGGTTGACTCCGACCAAGACCCGGATTCCAGAATCGATCTGGGCTTGCGTCCGCGCAGCGGCTTCTTCGATGCGCAGTTTGGGCAAGCCCTGCTCGATGGCGCGGGTCATCCCGCCGGCGGCCTCGACTTCGCGCATGTGCTCCCGCGCGCGCGCGGCGAGGTCGTGGGTGAGTCGTTCCATCGCGTAGCTTCCACCCCATGGATCCACCGGGCGGGTCAAGCCGGCTTCGGTCTGCAAAAAAATCTGGGTGTTGCGGGCGATGCGCGCCGAAAAATCGGTGGGGAGAGCGAGGGCCTCGTCGAGCGAATTGGTGTGCAGGGATTGCGTGTGGCCAAACACGGCCGCCATGGCCTCCAGACAGGTGCGCGCCACGTTGTTGAAAGGCTGCTGCGCCGCCAGTGACCAGCCGCTGGTCTGACAATGCGTGCGCAACATGCTCGAGCGCGGGTCTCGCGGGGCAAAGGCACTCATCGTCTCCGCCCAGAGCATGCGTGCGGCGCGCAACTTGGCGATCTCGACCAACTGGTCCATTCCGATCGCGAAGAAAAAGGAGAAGCGCGGCGCGAAGTCATCCACATCCAATCCCGCGGCCAGCCCGGTGCGTACGTACTCCAGTCCGTCAGCCAAGGTGTAGGCGAGCTCGAGGTCCGGCGTCGCGCCGGCTTCCTGCATGTGATAACCGCTGATCGAAATCGAATGAAACTTCGGCATGCGTTCCGCGGTGAAACGAAACACGTCGGCCACGATGCGCATGCTCGGCCCCGGCGGGAAGATGTAGGTATTGCGCACCATGAACTCCTTGAGAACGTCGTTCTGGATCGTTCCTTGGAGTTGTTCAGGCCTGACACCCTGCTCTTCCGCGGCCACCACGTAGAGGGCAAGCACGGGCAGCACCGCGCCGTTCATCGTCATTGAGACCGTCATTTTGTCGAGCGGAATACCCGCGAAGAGCAGGCGCATGTCTTCGATCGAATCCCCCGCAACTCCAGCCATTCCGACGTCTCCCGC
>CAZCXL010000014.1:12522-17623 GCA_964502625.1 uncultured Planctomycetales bacterium
TCGTAGCCGCGGTGCGTGGCCAGATCGAAAGCGATCGACAAGCCCATCTGTCCGGCAGCAAGATTTCGGCGATAGAAAGCGTTCGACTCCTCGGCGGTCGAAAATCCTGCGTACTGGCGGATGGTCCACGGCCGGTTCAAATACATCGAGGCATAGGGCCCGCGCAGATACGGAGCAGAACCCGGCGGAACCTCTTGATGCGCCACGCCTGTGACGTCGGCGCTGCAGTACTCGCTCCGGCGCTTCAGGCCGTCCTCGCCCACCCACTGGCGCGCGGGCGCGAGCGATGCCGGCGGCGGAACCGCCACGAAGGGCAGATTTGCGAAATCGGGTACGCGGCTCATCCCCCCCCCTCCATGCATGCCGCTTCTTCGCGGTGCCTCGGCAAATGCCAAGGACCCGCGGAAGGCTCCTGCGACTCCGTCTCCGTGCCGACCTCGGCGTGCAGGTTCACTCCAAGCAGGATCTCCTCACCGTAGGCCAGTCGGGCACGACGCGTCTCCCACTCCGCAGCGAGACGGGTGCGCAATCGCCCATCGCCGAGCCACGCAGCCAGACCGCCTCCGCGTTCGATGCTGCGAAACTCTTCCCAAGCCGCACTGGCCATCTCGTGCGTGCGCTCCTCGACGTGCGCCGAGCCGCCGGCGGGATCCGCGACTTCCAGCAAGCGCGCCTCATGCTCCACGACCAGCGCAACATTGCGCGCCAGTCGGCGCCCGATCTCCGAGCCGACCCCAGTTGCGGAGTCGAACGGCAAGGCGCTCACTGCGTCGGCCCCGCCGATCGCCGCGGCGGAAACTTGCAAGGTGGAGCGCAGCAGATTCGTGTGCGGAGCTCGTCGCGTGAGATTGCGCGAACTCTGGAAGGCATGGAGCAGTGGAACGGGCGTGGCCTTCATGCCGCAGGCTGCAGCGAAGCTGGCCCAGAGGGTGCGCGCCGCGCGCAACTTGACCATCCCACCGAAAAAATCCCGCTCCATGGGCATGCGCCAAGCCAGGGAAGCGAGGCTTTGCTCCGGTGGGATGGCCGCGCCTTCAAGAACGCGCAGAGCGTGTGCCGTGGCCCCGAGCAGCAGCGCCAATTCCGTCACTGCATGCGCGCCCGCTTCGTGGAAGGGCGTGGAGTCCGCGAGGACTGCGCGCGCCTCAAGTGCTTGCGCGGTCTGCAACGCCGAGGCGCAATCTTGAGCCGAAACACGCAGCGGGTCGAGTCCCAAACACCAGCCGTGGGCGGAGATTCCCTGGGTGCGGGCCAAAGCGAGCAGGCTCAGCGCGCTGTCGTTGGATTCCGCGCCCGCATCCAGATGCAACACGATTCCGTCCAGCGAAACTCCGGCGAGGACATGCACCAGCTCAGAAACACTCCATCCCGCCTCAGCCGCAGGCAATAGTAGGCCGTGCGCGCCACCCGCGAGTTCCTCGCGCGCCACGAGCGCCGCCTGAGCCGGTGCGATCGCGGGAACAGAGGAAACGATCTTCCATCCAGTCTCCTGCAAGCGGCCACCTGCGCGCTCCAGAACCGACACGCCATCGTAGAGGGCGCGGATCGCGAGCCCTTCGATCGTGCGGTACTCCGTCTGCTCCGCGAGGCCCTGATTCGGCTTCCGACCCATCGCACGCGCAGTCTATCCCGTCGGCCCCAAGTCCGGCTCTGGGTCCGCGTTGCACAGATGTGCGTGACGGCAGAATGCCCCGGTGGATCCCCATGCCTCGCCGGAGTTGCGGCTTCATCTTCCCGTCTGGCTCGCCGCCGCCGAACACGCGGCGGCGAGCGCCCGCTTCCCGACGCCCGAGATGCGCATGGACTGGGTGCTCGCACTCGCTGTGCAAAACTTCGCCCGGCGTGACGGCGGTCCATTCGCGGCGGCAGTGTTTGACTCCGCCGATGGCCGGCTGATCGCGGCAGGAGTGAACCGCGTCGAAGCCACGCGCTGCTCCCTGGCCCACGCCGAAATGCTCGCGCTCGGTCGCGCACAAGCCGCAGTCGGCGCATGGAATTTGAGCGGTGATGCGCGCACCTGCGTATTGGTGAGCAGCGCAGAACCTTGCGCAATGTGCCTGGGGGCGCTTCCCTGGTCTGGAATCGCCGCACTCGAATTCGGCGCCTCCGACGCCGACGTCCGCGCAATCGGGTTCGACGAAGGCGACAAGCCGGCGGACTGGGCGCAACTTCTGCGCCATCGAGGCATTCAAGTGCTCGGCGAGGTCCTGCGCCTCCAGGCGGTGGAGGTCTTGCAGGCCTACGTCACGAGTGGAGGCACTCTCTACCAGCCGAGACCCGCCCCCTAATCCTTCAACAATACACGCAGCAAACTCGCCACCTGCTCAGGAGCGTCCACGTGCAGATGATGACTGGCTCCCGGCACTTCTCGCCAGGTGCCACGCAGAATGCGCTCGAATCGCGCACGCTGCGCTGTGTACCCTGGATCTGCGAGATAGCCGTGCTCCGGAGCGGCAACCAACACGCGCGCGCTCACCCGACCGCACATCTCCTGCCAGTGCGCCTCCGAAAAGCGATAGGGATTGGGGCCGCGTAGCCGGGCATCGGCATCGGGCGCGAAAGTCCCATCCGGCGCTTGTTGAAGAAAATGGCGCGCCATGCGTCGTGCGCCTGCCTCGCTCAAGCCGGGATTGTTGGCGCGAAAGATCGGAATCGCTTCCTCTCGCGCCGCGAAGTGCCGGAAGGGCCGCTTCGTGCTGCGCACGCTGCGCAGAACCTCGCCCAGGGTGTCCACCTGTTCAGCGGGACTCGCCGCGTAACCTCCCAAATTGTCGAGCAGGAGCAGGCGCTGCACCGCCTCCGGCAAACAACCGGCGAGCATCAGCGCGATGGTTCCGCCCATCGAGTGTGCAACGATCGCCGCGGGTGCGTCGCCCGCAGCCTCCAGTTCGTCCAACACACACAGCAGATCCTTGAGATGGTCCAGTTGGTGGTAGGCCGCGTCCGCGGAGCAGCGACCGCTCTTTCCGTGCCCGCGCCAGTCCAGACACAGTGGACGGCAGAAGGCCCGCGCCGCGCGCGCCACGTCCTCGTAGGAACGCCCTACGTCGAGGAATCCGTGCAGGAACAGCACGGCCGGACCCTCGCCGCCGTAATCCCAGAGGGCCAGGGGAAGCCGCGCCGACTGGACCTGACGCAGCCGCGGATCGATCTCGCTCATCCGGCCATGATCCCTTCGCGGAGACCGCCACCCAAGTTCCGGATTCCAGGGTGAAATCTCCCCCCCCACGGGGTTAGACTCCGCCCGCCGCCAGGACTTCCCTGATCGGCACTCCCCAACCCGAATCGAAGGAGAAGGCAATCATGGTTCCCAAGAAACTCGCCCTGCTCGCCGCTGCAGTTGTGCTCGCGGGCACAAGCTGTCAGATGATGGCGAAGGGGCCCCAACTCAAGACCGGAATGAATCGCAGTGCGTTCAATTTCGGATACTGGTCCACCACGGCCGATGCGCCTACGGGACCTGACGTGGACACCGACACTCTGATGCTCGGCGTCACTCACGGCTGGTTCGTGACCAACGACCTCGAGGTCGGCGGCCAGATCAGCTACACGAGCGTCGACACCGGCGCTTCGGATGCCACCTCGTGGGTCCTGGAGGCGCTTGCCCGCTGGTACTTCTCGACCGGCAGCAGCCTCTATCCCTTCGTCCAAGGCGAAGTCGGCCTCGGCAACGTGGATTCCGGCGCCTCGGATGACGATCTGGTCCGTTATGGCCTCGGCGTGGGCGCGATGCAGTTCATCACTGCCTCCACCGCGATCGACGCCATCCTGAAGTATCAAGCGGACGCCTACGACAAGTCCGACATCGACGTGACAGGCATTCACTTCGAAGTGGCTTACTCGGTCTTCTGGTAGACCGAAACGAGGAAGCCAGAGTGCCCAAGGGTGCTCTGGCTTGCTTTTTGCCCTTACACTTAAGTTCTTAAGAGAATCCCTTGCCTCACGCTCCCGATGACCTGGCGCTGCGTCTGCGCCGCGCTGCGGAGCGTTGCTCTGCTGCCCTCCGCGAAGCCTTGGAGGGAGCCGGACTCGGAGACCTTCCGGCAGGCGGCTGGCCCCTGCTCTGCTTGGTTCTGGAGCGTGAGTCACTCACGAGCGGAGAGGCCGCGGAACTGCTCGGCGTGACTCCGGCCGCCGTCAGCCAAACCGTGTCTACGCTTTCCCGCGTCGGCTACCTGCGCGAAAACACGCACCCGGGAGACGCCCGCGTGCATGTGCTGCGCACGGGGCCTCGAGCCGTGGAGCGACACGAGCTCTTGCGGGACTTCCGACGCAACACGCGCGCGGCCTGGGCAGACGTCCTCGGTAACGATGGCACGACGCTGCTCGGCGCTTTGTCTGCCGTGGAAACCGCGCTGGAGCGAGAATCTCTCTCCTCTCGCGCGAAACGCCTCTCGTGATTCCCACCCGACTCTGCGCGCAATGCGGCAGCACTCAGCCGCAAAGTGCGGCGTTCTGCGCCGCGTGCGGCCACGAGTTTCGCCCGCCGCGGCGATTGGATTCTCTGCCCCCGCCGGTACCCACCTGGGATCGTCGCGCGTTGCTGCAGGGCAGGCCGGCGATCCGCGTCTTGATCGCGATGATCGTCGCGATCGCCGTCACGGTCCCGTTCGCCATCCTGGAGCCAGAGGACTCCACCTACATCCTCCTCTATGACGCAGTGATGGTGGGCGTGGTGCTCGGCTGCGTCGCGCTGGAACGCGGCTCACTCATTCCCTCCCTGCGCGCGACAGGAGGCCTCTGGCTGCTGCTCGCCGTGCCGGTGGGCTATGCCATGGCATGGCTCGGATGGGTATGGCTGCAAGCCGTGCGCGCGTGGTTCGATGATGGCCAGGTGGGAATCCCGTTTGATGGAGCACCCACTTGGATCTTGTGGCTTTCCATCGTGATTCTGCCGGCGGTCTTCGAGGAATTGGCCTTTCGCGGAATCTTCCTGCGCACGGCGCAGATTTTTCTGCGCCCAGGATGGGCCCAGTTCGCCACGGCCCGAAGGCCTACGGCGAACTAGGCCTTAGGACCTACCCGCAGCAGCCGCCCTTCTCCTCTTCCTTCTTCTGTTCTTCTTCCCGTTTTTTCTTCTCTTCTTCCTGCTTCTTCTTGT
>CAZCXL010000015.1:0-17251 GCA_964502625.1 uncultured Planctomycetales bacterium
CTCCGCGTCGTCGCGGTAGGAGGGAGCGGTGCTGCAGGCGGCCAAAGTCGTAAGGAGGCAGGCGAGACCCAGGAAGGATTTCATGTGTGCCGGATTCTAGGGGTTTCTGACTCCCTCAGGGCGACTGAGCCGGCTTGGTAGGTCCAGCTACTTAGTGCGGCACCTAACTGTCACTTTTTGACAATACGGAGTGCGACTCCGTATTCAGTCCGCGAAGTAGTTCATCACGAGGATGCCGATCAGGAGCAGGACGATTTTCATCGCTGCGTCCTTGCGCTCGTGGAACACTTCGGGGAGCAATTCGCACAGGCAGACGTACAGGAAGGATCCCGCCGCGAGCGCGACCGCTGCCGCCAAGCCTGCTCCCGCCAGCCAACCGGCGAGCAAGCTTCCGGCGAGCACGCCGAGCGGAGTCATCAGCGCAAAGCCCACGACCACGGCGAGCGTTGCGCGTCGAGGGAACTTACCGAGTTGGAACACGCTCGCCAGGGAGAACGCCTCGAAACCCTTGTGCCCGAGAATCGCCACGAACACCACTTGTCCCAGCCCGGGCGTTTGCGCAGCGAACACCAGCCCCACGCCCGAGGTGAAGGAATGCACCGAGAGTCCGAACAGCGCCGCCCAGCCCACGGCGCGGTGATGCTGATCCGGATCCTCGTGCTCGTGGTGGGCGTGCAGGAACAGGGTTTCGGCCAGATAGACCGCCACCACTCCGATCAACACGAAGGACCACAGCGCGCGGTCGCTCAAGCCGCCTGCAGAGGTGTGCGGCAGCTCCGGCAGAAAGTGCAGGAACACCGCGCCGAGAAAAATCCCCGTGGAGAGCGCGAGCGCAGCGTGCAGCCGGCGATCCGTCCAGCGCACGAGCAGCGGAAGCAAGCCGCCGACCAAGGCAACCGCCGCGACCGCCAGCGATTGCCAAACGCCGACTCCCGCGGCTGCAGCGTGCTCCGGCATCGCCGGATCTTAGCGCGGGGCTAGTTGCCGCCGACGTGCTCGACCGTGATCGAGCCGTTGCTCGTTTCGAGGGTGAGCGAGCCGCGACCCGAATCCAGCGCGGGACCATCCACGCGCACCTTGCCGTTGCTGGTGGAGGCGCTCAGCTTGCAATCCATGCGGCCGAGGCACTTCAACGAGATGGAGCCGTTGCTGCTGTCCGCGGTGCCCTTGCCGCTCCAATCTTTGCTCAACTCGATGGTGACCGGCCCATTGCTGGTGTCGAGGTGGAAGTCCTCAGAGTTGCCGATCAGCACCACCGGTCCGTTGCTGGTGTCCACGATCACTTTGCCGTCGGCGCCCATCACGCGGACCGGGCCATTGCCGGTGTCTACTTCCACTTCCTTCACGCCATTCAGGCTCACGGCGCCGTTGCTGCTGTCCACGAAGGCGTAGGGAAAGTTGCCCGTGATCGTCACGCCGCCGTTACTGGTGTCCACCAGGATGCGCACTCCGGCGGGCACCTGGAGATCGGCGGTGGCACCACAATTGTTCGTGCCGCCGTGCACCGGTTTGCTCAAGCGGAGCACCACGCGGCCGTTCGCCTCTTCCGAGAAGTTCCAGATCATGGAATCCAAGCGCTCCTTGGCCTGCTCGTCGTTGCGGCCCTGCGCCTTGACCCGGGAAGTGCCGGTGATGGTGGACCCGGTGCCCTCGGTGATGGAGACGTTGCCGTTGTAAGCATCCACGTAAAATTCGCGGACGGGGGCCGAGGAGGTGTACGAGAGTTCAACGTCCTTTTGGACCCGGGGACCGTTGAAGTCGCCGAGTTCAATCACGCAAGACGGCGTGAGGAGCGCGAGTGAACCCAAGAGGACGATGGCAGGGGCGAGACGCATTAGGATGTGTGCTTGAGCGAAGGACAGGATGAGCGGAGCCGGGTAGAGGCCTTGGCGCGCGCCCTCAAGGAGCGCTTCGGAGCGCCACCGCACCTTACGGTTGTGCTTGGCTCTGGTTGGAGAGACCGCGCGAACGGCCTCCTGGTTGCGGCGGATTCTGAAGATCTTGCCCGATGGCCCGGCTGGCCGAGGCCCTCGGTGGCGGGCCACGGGGGCGTGTTGAGCCTTGGAGCGTTGACCGGAGGCGGCCCTCGCGTGGCGCTCTGCACCGGCCGCGTGCACGCCTATGAAGGCTTCAGCGCCGCCGAAATCGTGCGCGGGCTGCGCGCCTGCGCCGCCTGGGGGTGCGGAGCCGCGCTGCTGCTGAACGCCGCCGGCTCCCTGGATCCGGCGCGGGGGCCGGGCTCGCTGATGCCGTTTTCGGATCACCTGAATCTCGGACTGCCGAATCCGCTCGCCGCCACGGAGACCCCGGACGGATTGGCCTCCTTTCAGAATCTGGTGGATCTTTACGACCCCGCATGGCGGACGCGCCTGCTCGCGCGCGAGCCCGAGCTTCGCGCGGGGGTGTATGCGGGCTTGCCCGGTCCGTCCTACGAGACGCCCGCGGAAATTCGTGCGTTGCGCGCGCTCGGCGCGGATGCGGTCGGCATGAGCACGATCCCGGAGGCGATCGCGGCGCGGGCCGCTGGCATGCGAGTCATGGCGATCAGTTTGATCACCAATTTCGGCGCGGGCATGTCCGCGAGCGGTCCCAGCCATGCCGAAGTGCTGCAGACGGCCTCTGCGCACTCTGCGCGGGCCGTGGAGGTGCTGCGCGCAGCGATTTTGGAGTGCCCTTCCGGGCTGTCCTAGAATCCTTGCCCCGCAATCGCGGGACTTCCCCGAACCCCGAACCCGAACTCGTCATGGCCGTCCTCGTTGGCAAACCCGCCCCGGACTTCACCGCCACTGCGGTGATGCCCGACGGAAGCATGAAGCCTGGCTTCAAGCTCTCCGATCTCAAGGGGAAATACGTCGTCCTGTTTTTCTACCCGCTCGACTTCACCTTCGTGTGACCGACCGAGCTGATCGCTTTCGACCACCGGTCCGGTGAGTTCGAGAAGCGCGGAGTGCAGGTGATCGGCGTGTCCGTGGACAGCCAGTTTTCGCACGTGGCGTGGCGCGGGCAGGCCCCCGATCAGGGCGGCATCGGCCCGGTGAAATATCCGCTGGTCGCCGACCTGACCAAGAACATCGGCCGTGATTACGACGTCTTGATCGAAGGCGCCGGGATCGCGCTGCGCGGATCGTTCTTGATCGACCAGAAGGGCGTGGTGCAGCACCAAGTGGTGAACAATTTGCCGCTCGGCCGCAACATTGACGAGATGCTGCGCATGGTGGACGTGCTGCAGTTCCACGAGAAGCACGGCGAAGTCTGCCCGGCGGGTTGGAACCCTGGCAAGCCGGCGATGAAGGCCAGCCCGGACGGCATGAAGTCGTACTTGAAGGACAACGCGAAGGGGCTTTAGCCCGTCCAAGATTTTTCTCAGCGCCCCGGCGGATTCGCTCCGCCGGGGTGCTTTCGTTTCTAGAATGCCTCCATGCGCATCTACACCCGCACCGGCGACACGGGCGAGACCGGACTGTTCGGCGGAGGGCGCGTTTCGAAGGCGCATGACCGCATCAATTCTTACGGCGAGACGGACGAGTTGAACTCGGTGCTCGGGTGGTGCGCGGTTGCAGCGGAGGGTGCGCCGGGAATTGTGGCCGGCTTGAAGGTCAGTTTGGAACGCGAGCAAGCGCTCCTGTTCACCGCCGGCTCCTGGCTGGCGACACCGCCGGAGGCGGGGGAGTTGCGGAAGCATTTGCCCGCGTGGCCCGCCGGCGCGTCGAAGACGCTGGAAGACGAGATCGACGCCTGGGACGCCGCGCTCCCCCCGCTGAAAACCTTCATCCTTCCGGGCGGCAGCGAACTCGCGGCACGTCTGCACCTCGCACGCACCGTGTGCCGGCGTGCCGAGCGGGCGGTCTGCGATCTCGCCGCGGATGAACAAAACGGCGTGGACCCGCGCATCCTCGCGTGGCTGAACCGACTCTCCGACTGGCTCTTTACGGCCGCCCGCGCAGCCAACGCGGCAAGCGGCCACGCTGACGTGCCCTGGCGGCCAGCTCTTTGAGCCGGCCCTGATCCACCGCGAGCTGCGCGCAGGCTTCGCCGGCCTCGATGATCGGCGCGGCGCGGTGAAAGTCGAACAGACCCACGCCGAACACCGACGGCTCGAGTAGCAAGTCCGGCGGATCTGCCGCCAACTGAAAGCGCGTGATCCGCTGCTCCATGTGCGTCACGCTGTCGCTCACCGAAGAAAGCATGCCGGGCACATCGTTGCCGTCGCTGCGATGCCCGCGCACGCGCTGGAACATGCGCTCCATGCGGCTCAATTCGCGCTCGGCTTCGGGCGCATCCAGAAGACTCAACACTTCGCCCTCGAAGACCAATTTGGTGTTGTTGAGGTTCACGGCGATGATCGGCAAGCCCATCGCCATCGCGCGCGCGGCGCCCACCGGAACGGGCGTGGACACGCCGCCGTCCACCAGCCAGCGCGTCTCGGACTTCACGGGCGTGAAGACTCCGGGAATCGCCATCGAAGCGCGCATGGCCTCGACCAAATCCCCGCTGTGCAACCGCACTTCCTCACCGGTGTGCAGATCCGTGGCGACCGCAGTGAACGGCATCTTCAAATCAGACATCTCGACTTCGCCAAGAATCTCGTATAAACGCTTCATCATGCGGTTGCCGCCGAGCAGCCCGGCCTTCTTCATCACCGGGTCGAGCAGCCGCAGCATGCCCTTCGCATCCATCCCGCGGATGTACTCCTCGTACTCGTCGAGTTTCCCGGCGCAATAGATCCCGCCGATGATCGCGCCGATGCTGGTGCCCGAAACCGCGCGAATCTTCACGCCCTCGCGCTCCAGCACGCGCAAGATTCCCACGTGCGCCAGTCCGCGCGCGGCGCCGCCGCCGAGGGCGAGCCCGACTTCAAGCGGCTCGGGATTTTGCTGAGTCACGCGCGAAGGATACCCCGCCAGCGCGCGGGGGCCGCGTATCCTGGTCGCGGTGACGCAGAGCATGGACCTCTGGGAAGAAATCGTGCGCATGCGGCGCGCCGGTGAGCCGGCCGCGCTCTGCACGGTGCTGCTCACGCGTGGCAGCACACCCGGCAAGGACACCATGAAAATGCTGGTGCGCGGCGACGGCAGCGCGATCGGTTCCGTGGGCGGCGGCTGCGTGGAAGCAGAAGTGCAGCAGATGGCGGTGGAAGTGATCGCCAGCGATCGCGCCGCCACGCGCGCCTTCACGCTGAATCAAACCGATGATCCGGAGAACGGCTTGATCTGCGGAGGCCAGGTCACGATTTTGGTCGAGCCGGTGGTGCCGCCGGTGCTGGTCCTGCTCGGTGGAGGTCACGTCGGAGGCGCGGCGGCGCGCGTCGCCAAAGAGGCCGGCCTGCGCGTTGAGATCTGCGATCCGCGTCCGGAATACGCCTGCGCCGCCCAGCATCCTTCGGCCGATGCCTGTTTCAGCGGGGAATGGGAGGAGGCTGTGGCCCGCGTGGCCCCCGCACAACACCATTACCTTGTGAGCGTGCCTCGCGCCCACGGCGACGATCTGCGCATTCTGCGCGCGATCTGGCGCTCCGGCTGCCGTCCGAAGTACTTGGGATTGATCGGTTCGCGCGCCAAGAAGGCCCGGCTCGACCAAATCTTGGCCGACGAAGGCGTGCCCGCTGCCTGGCTTGCCGCCGTTCGGACACCGATCGGCCTCGACATCGGCGCGAAGGCCGCCGGCGAGATCGCCATCAGTCTCGTCGCCGAGCTCATTCGCCTGCGCCGCACGGGCGTGCGTTAGGGTCCGATTCGGCAACCGATTCCGCCGGACAAGGTATTCTGTTCGACCCCAGCGGCATTCGGCCGCGGCTCATCGGATCTTCGACCGCCCATGTTGCTCACCGCCCCGGCCGTCCTCGCCTTCGCCCTTCTGCAATCCTCGGACCGGATCGTGCTGCGCAACGGGCAGGTGATTCCCGTCGATCGCGTTCAGACCGAGACCTTCACCGAGGTCACCTACCGCAAAGGAGGCAGCGACGGTCGCAAGCCTGCCAACGAGGTTCTGGAAGTGGAGCACAGCACCTCCGCGCGCCAACTCGGTGATTACGCCGACGCACTCGAGTTGATCGGCAACGGTGACTACCGTCGCGCGATCAGCGCGCTCGAAGTCGTGCTGAAAGACAAGGACCTCTCCAGCGAACCGCGGTTCGCTTGGACGAAGCAGCATTCGCTCTATCGCATGATGGAGTGTTACGCAGCACTCGGTGATTTGAATCAGATCGCGGCCACCGCAGATCGTCTACTGACCACCGTGCCGGACACGTTCTTCTACGCGCCCGCATTGCTGTCGAAGGCGCAAGCGCTGCAGGACAAGAACGACGCCAAAGGCGCCGAAGCTGTCTACAAGCAACTTGAGAGCGACGTGCGCTCCAAAGGTTTGCCGGAAGTGTGGGCGCGCCAATCCGAACTCGGTTTGGTGATGCTGGATCGCAGCCTCTCGGCCGCGGACAAGCAGCGCAAGCTCGAAGGCATCGCAGAGAAGAACAAGAGCGCTCCGGAGTTCGCCGACGTCGCTAGTCGCGCGCGCGTGCAAGTCGGCAACGCCATGGTGGAAGCCGGCCAGTACAAAGATGCGAAGGCCCGCTTTGGCGTGATTCTCGAAAGCGGCACCTCCGATGGCGCGGTGCTTGCCGCCGCGTATTCCGGTCTGGGTGACTGCGCTTTCAACATCGGCCTCCAAGAGGAAATCGCCGACGTCAAGAAGGCCGCGCCCTACTTTGAGGAAGCCGCGCTGCACTTCCTGCGCGTTGCCGCCACCTACCCCGAGGAATATCGCCTCGCGCCGCGCGCCATGTGTTTCGCGGGTATGGCCATGAGGCGGCTCGGCAAGCGCGACGACGCGCTGCAAATGGCGCGCAAGTTGAAGGGCAACTTCCCCGACTCCGCCTGGAAGACAAAGCTCTTCCAGGACATGGGTCTGGCGGGTTAAGCGCGCGCGCGGGAGAGCCGTTATTCCACACGGCTGCGTGGGGACTCGGCGAGGCTTCGCGCATTGCGCCATGAGCGCGCGGCCTTCTCCACATTCGTGACCGTGGAGCCTCCAGATGGGTCCATAGCGGGAGGATCAACCGCGATGGACCCCGAGCATCTCAGGCAAACCCTGCCGCGCTGGCTAGATCACCTGCGCCGCCATCTCCATTACCGTCTGGGTTGCCGTCGCGCTGCCGCAGACATCGCGCAGGAAGCGGGAGCGCGTCTGCTCACCGCGCTGGCGCGTGGTGAAGAGTTCCGCGAACCGCGCGCGTGGTTGTTTCGCGTGGGCCACAATCTTGCGGTGGACGAAGTGCGTCGGCGCACGCCGCAGTCACTCGGGCTCGAGTGGCAAGCCTTGGTTCCCGATCCGCGCAGCGCAGAAGAAGAGGCCGAACCCATCTATGCGCTCGGCGGGAATGAGCACACCCGCAGCGAATTGCTCGCGCAGTTGCCGGCTGCGATGGGTGCGCTGTCTGCGTCCGATCGGCGCTTGCTGCTGGCGCGCTACATGGGTGGGCGCAGTTGCATGGACCTCGCCCGCGCCGACGGGGTGAGCGAAGACGCGAGCAAGGTGCGGCTGCATCGTGCGCGACGACGTCTGCACGCATTGATCGAGCGCGCCATTTCCGAGCCGCAGCGCAGTGCTTCGTTCGCCTGCGCCGCCGCGCTCACGGCGTGCGTGCGGACGGAAGCGGAACCTCCGGCTCCGCCTTCATTCACGGCGCAAGCCGCGCTTGTGGAAGTCGTACCCGCTCTTCCGCCGCCGCCTCCCCAGTCTTCCACGGCTGCAAATCCGCGTGCATTACTCGCCGAGGCGCGCGCGATTCGCGCCACCGCCATGGGTCGTCGTGGTCCCGCCCGGCAGCGTGCCCTGGAGTTGGCCGCCGCGCGTTACGAACTGCTCGGAGAGCGTTGGCCGAAAGCTTGGCCCGAACTCGCCGAGGCCTACTTCCGTCGCGGCGAAATCTTGCGCGGACTCGAGCGGGACGCAGAAGCCCGCGGTGCCTTCCTGCAAGCCGTGGACGCGTCCGACGCCGGCGGGGGAGAACCTTGGGGTGTGCGCGCGCTCTTGGAGTTGGGCCGTGGCGCGCGCGTCTTTCAGCGCCGGCTGGACGCGCGCCGCTGGTACGCGCAGGCCGAGGCGCGCGAGGGCGCCGATTTGCACCATCGCAACGACGCGCGCCAAGCGCTCGCAGAACTCGCGTGTGAACTCGCCATGTGGGAAGAGGCGCTGCGCGCGGCGCACGCCTGGCGCCAAGACGCGGAATCCGCGGCCGAAGAAGCCAAGGCGGCAGGAATCGAGGCGCGCGCACTGCATGAGCTCGGGCGCGAGCGCGAGAGCCTCGAACTGGCGGCCCATACGCCGTAGCCCTCCGCTTTCGACTTGGGCGCGGCACGGTCATCATGGAGGGACGATGACCTCGGTCTTGCTGGAAGGACTGAACGCGGCGCAGGAAGAGGCGGTGCGCCACGAGTCCGGACCGCTGCTGATCTTGGCCGGCGCAGGCACCGGCAAGACGCGCACGATCACCCGGCGCGTGGCTTGGTTGGTGCTGGAATGCGGCGTACCGGCTTCGCGCATTCTCGCGATCACCTTCACCAACAAGGCCGCCGCCGAGATGCGCAAACGCGTCGCCGAGTGGGTGCCGCACACGGGGATGTGGGTAGGCACCTTCCACGCAACTTGCGCGCGCATGCTGCGCGTTGATCCCGAACCCGTGCGGCGCACTAGCGACTTCACGATCTTCGACCAGGACGACAAGCGTAAGTTGATCCGCAACCTGATCAAAGATTGCGGCTGGGATCCGCTCGTGTTCAAGCCGGCGCGTTTTGAGTCCATCATCAGCGGATGGAAGCACCGGCGCGTGGGACCGGCGAGCGCGGCGGAGGAATCGCAACTGCGCGGGCTGGAAGAGCAGCGCGCGGCTCGGGTCTACGAGGTCTACGAGCAATCGCTGGAGCGCAGTGACGCCCTGGACTTCGATGACCTGCTGTGGAAGGGTTTGCAGTTGCTGGAGGCCGACGTGCACGCGCGTTGGACTGGCCGCTTCGAGCACGTGCTGGTGGACGAATACCAGGACACCAACGAAATTCAGTATGAATTCGTGCGCCTGCTCTCGGCGCGCACTCGCAATCTCGCCGTGTGCGGCGATCCCGACCAGAGCATTTACTCTTGGCGCGGCGCGGACATCCGCAACATCTTGCGCTTCGATCAGGACTATCCGGACGCGGCCGTGGTGCGCCTGGAACGCAACTACCGCTCGGTGGGCAACGTGTTGAAGGCGGCGCAGGCGGTGATTCGTCATAACCGTGCGCGCAAGGAGAAGGATTTGCGCACCGAACGCGAAGCGGGGCCGCCGCTTGGACTGGCAGAGGCGCCGGACGAGGAGTTGGAAGCCAATCTCGTCGGGATGCAGGTGGCGCGCTGGGTGGCGGCCGGCACCAACCCGCGCGAAATCGCGATCTTCTACCGCACCAACGCGTGCTCGCGCTCGATTGAAGCGGCCTGCACGCGGCTGCGTATTCCGTACCAGGTGGTCGGAGGACTCGGCTTCTTCGAACGCCGCGAGATCAAAGACTTGCTCGCCTTCGCGCGCTTGGCCGTCAATCCGCGCGACGACGCTGCCTGTCAGCGCGCGCTCAACGTGCCGCCGCGCGGCATCGGCGAAACCACCTTGGTGCGGTTGCGCGCCGTGGCCGCTGAGCACGAGCAACCGCTGACCGACGCCATGCGCCGCGAGGAGTTCCGCGCCGGCTTGCGCGGCCCAGCGCGCAAAGGAATGAATGATTTCATCGCGATTCTCCAGAAGTTGCGCGAGCGCACCGCGACTTCGGAGGGCGCCTTGCGCGCGGTTCTTGATCTGACGGGCTATCGGCGCTTCGCCGAGGCGCTCGAAGCCACCGAAGACGTGGACCGTGGCGAGAACATTGACGAGCTGCTGGCCTTCGCGCACGAATACGATCAGCGCGAGGACGGCGGCCTGCGTGGATTCCTCGCCGAGATCGCCTTGCTCACCGACGTAGATCGCTGGGATGAGAACGCCGCGCGAGTTTCCCTGATGACCGTGCACGCCGCCAAAGGGTTGGAGTTCGACCGAGTCGCCGTGGTGGGGCTCGAAGAAGGACTTTTCCCGCACGGGCGCGCACTCAGCGAGGGCCCCGATGGCCTCGAAGAAGAGCGGCGCCTGTTCTACGTGGCGCTCACCCGCGCGCGCGAAGAGTTGCACCTCTCGCACTGCCGCATGCGCTTTCGCACCGGCGCGCCCGGACCGCAGGCGCCGTCGCGCTTCCTCGACGAGTTGCCGCCGGAAGTGCTGCCCGACGCCAGGATCGCCCAAGAGATGCGGCCGATCCGCTCCTACGCGCGGGCACAGGAGTTCGGCTTGCGCAGCTCGGGCTTCGAGGGGGAGGCGCAGGTGGAGGAAGCTCCCGAGTTCGAAGCGGACGACCGCGTGCGCCACCGCGTCTTCGGCGAAGGCACCGTGGTGGAGATGCTCGGCCACGGTGTGAACCGCCGTATCGTCGTCGAGTTCGACGGAGGCATGAGTCGTACGCTGCTGCTTGCCTACTCGATGTTGGAGAAGATCGCATGAGTCAACGCACTTGGAAGGATCACGTTTTGACCGTCTGGGTCACCTGCGCCGGCCTGGGCTACGCGCCGGTGGCGAGCGGCACCTTCGGCACCCTCGGCGGAGTGGCGATCGCCGCGCTGGCAGGATTCGGCGCGCCGGAGCACTACCTCGCGATCATGCTCGGCGCGCTACTGATCACCACTCTGGGTGGAATCGCTGCAGGCGCGTGGGCCGAGCGTCGCTATGGCCGCAAGGACCCCGGCGAGTTCGTAATGGATGAAGTCGCCGGATTTCTCATCGCCGCGAGTTGGACTTCCTGGCCCGGATGGACGCATATCGCGATCGCCTTTCTGGCCTTTCGAGTGTTCGACGTGGTCAAGCCGTGGCCTGCAAACCGGCTGCAGAATCTGCGCGGCGGTGCGGGTATCGTTTTGGATGATCTGATGGCGGGGGTCTACGCATTCGGCGTGGTGGCTGCATGGCGGCTCCTGTTCTGATCGGCACGTGTCGCGCAGGGACGATGAAGCCAATGAGGGAGTACGGCGACGGCCCGGGCCGGGCATCGCCGCGAGATTCACGCTTGGGCTCGGCCTTTTCGCGCTGATTCTCGCCGCGGGCGCGGGCTTCGTGCTCCTGCGCGGGCTTGACGGTTTGCAAGACGACCTCGTCAACGAGGCCTATCGCGGCATGACGGCCGAAACGGCGCGCATGAGCGAGCTCGGCGCCGAAGTGGCGGGCGGAACGAGCGTGCTGGAAAGCCTGGGCCCGCACGGCAAGCGCGTGCAGGCCGGAACGGCAGAGATCTCCACTTCCGAAGGCCCGCGCAATGCGCGATTTTTCCGCGTGCCGTCGTCGCCGGGACCGAACGCCGTGGAGCCCGTGACCTTGTTCGCGCCCGTGGACGCAGGGGCTGACGCTTCGAGTCGCATGCTGCTATTGGTCGCGCTGGTGATCGGCAGCTTGGTGTTGGCGGTGGTGATCGTGGGTGCCTGGACCGCAAGGCGGATCGCGCGCCCGCTCAATGAAATGGTCGAAGACGTGCTCGCGATCAGTCGCGGAAGGCTGGATCGGCGCATCCGTGGCGACGATGCGGTCGGCGAAGTGGCGCAACTCGCCGTGGCCATGGACCGCATGGTCGAGGATCTTGTGCAGGGGCAAGAGACGGAACGCGCGCTGGTCGCCAGTCAGGCCGAGGCCGAAAACTTGCGCGTGTTGCGGCGCAACCTGCAACCCATGCGCGTGATTCCTCCCACGGGTTGGGAGCTCGAGTCGCGGCTGATCGAATCAGAAACTTCCGGAAGCGGCGATTTCGGTGACCTCCTGCGCGATGAACGCGGCCGACTCACGCTCGTGGTCGGCGCACCCGCAGCCGAAGGAATGCCCGGCGCGCTGCTGATGGCGATGACGCGCGCCTACTTGCGTGGCGCGGTGCTCGCGGGCGCGGATCCGGCCACGGCCTGTGACAAGGCGAACTCCGCTCTCAATCGCGACCTCACTCGCGGCCTCTATTGCGCCGCCATGGTGCTGCAGGTGGATCCCGTCAGTAGCGAGGCCGTCCTGGTCTCCACCGGCCACCAAACTCCGGCCATTCGCTGGGATGCCGCGGCCAAGCAGTGGAAGAAACTGCAGCCGAACGGAATCGCGCTCGGCTTCGACGAAGGGCCGGTATTCCGCAAGGCGCTCGAAAGCATGAACCTGAACTTGCTACCCGGCGACGCTGTGTTGTTGGCCAGTCCGGCAGTCATGCGGCTTGCCTCGCCGGCCGGGAAGGAACTCGGCGAAGGCGGACTCGCCCAACTTGCGAAAATCGGAGTCGAGCACGGGCTGGAAGCGGTGGAGAAAAAGTTGCGCAGCTTCTTGGGCGGGGGCCCAGAAGCTGATCTCGCGTTTGCATTGATCCGGAGAAGGGCATGAACATCCGAGAGTTTCAACAAAGAATCGAAAGCATCTACGGCGCCAAAGATCGGGCGCGTGGTTTGGCCTCGACTTACATGTGGTTCGCGGAAGAGGTCGGCGAACTCACGCGCGCCTTGCGCCGCGGGGACGACCCGCAGAACTTGGAGGAAGAGTTCGCGGACGTGCTTGCGTGGCTCTCGACCTTGGCGTCCATGCAAGGCGTGGATCTGGAGGCGGTCGCGCAACGCAAGTACGGCGAGGGTTGCCCTTATTGCCAGGCAACGCCCTGCGGCTGCTAATACAGGCGTTTGATTCTAGGGAATAAAAAAAAGGAAGCGGGTTAGCCCAGCCGTCAGCCCCCTGGATGATTTGTTGACTGACTAGACCTTCCTGCTTCCACAAATAGGAGGGTTCCTGCGGACGAAGGGTTCCTAATTTTTTTGGTTAAACTGAGTGGGGAGTTAAACCCATGCCTGGCAAGGACTTGGAGATACGGTGCCCGGATTGCGGTACCCGGATCCGGCTGGATCCGGAGACCGGCGCGATCATCGGCCATGGCCCCGGGGAGCGGCCCAAGGACCTCGGCGAGGCCACCCGGCAGCACGAGGCCCGCAACAAAGAGGTCAAGGACGACGCCTTCCTCTCCGCTCTGGATGCCGAGCGCGGGCGTAAGCAGAAACTCGAGGACCTGTTTCGCCAAGCGTCCGACAAGGCACGCGGGAGCGATCCCGAGGAGGGCCCCAAGCGCCCGGCCGATGACCGGTGGCGCTAGGGGCCGAAACACACTCCCTTAGGAGTAGTACTCGATGATCATGCCGACCTGGAAGTCGAACGGCAGGGCGGCAGTCTTCGGAACGTCGCTGATGCGGACGGAGACGGCCTCTTTATCGAGCGCCAGCCAGTCGGTGCGGACTTCGCCGCCCTGGAGTTCCAGGGTGCGGCCGACCAGTTCCTTGGAACTGGGACGAACGCCCACGACGTCATTGGTGCGTACCTGGTAGGACGGGATGTCCACTTTCTTGCCATTCACGGTGATGTGACCGTGATTGACCAGTTGGCGGGCCTGCCAAATCGAGCGCGCGAAGTTGGAACGCCGGATCACGTTGTCGAGCCGACGCTCGAGGATCTCGATCAGGTTCTCTCCGGTGTTGCCTTTGCGGCGGCCGGCTTCGGCCACGTAGATGCGCATTTGGCGCTCTTTGATGTTGTAGTAATAGCGGAGCTTCTGCTTCTCGCGCATGCGCACGCCGTAATCGGAGAGGCGGCGCATCCGCTTCGTCGTGCCCCCGGGGGGCGTGTCGAGGCGGCGGGAGTTGAGGTGCTTCGGGTTGTCCGAAATCGGCACCCCGAGCTGGCGAGACAGCTTGACCTTGGGACCGGTGGTAGTGGCCATCGTGGATCGATGAGGCGGGCGCCGGAATGGGCCGGCGGGCCCGCGAAATGGGCCGAATAGCCTAAGAGTAAAGGGCCTCAGCGTCAAGGAGGGGCCCGCCGCCGGGCCCACTTTTCGTGTTATGCTCGCCCCGTGGCCTCCGTGGCGATTCCCAGGCTTCTGACGGCGCTTGCCCTGCTGGCGGCCGCGGTTGGCTGCAAGGGGAGCACTGGAACCAACGGCCTGATTCTCGGCGGAAACGGTCAAGGCGGTGGCCCCACCAGTGCCGACTTCAGCGCCTTTGACCTCGAAGGAACTTGGCGCGGCTGGTCCGAGCCCTTCAACCCCTTCGACAAGCGCCTGGAGCTGACCCTAAGTTTCGAGGCCTACGCCCCGGCCAACAACGCAGTGGCGTTGACGCAGTACTCCTTCCTCTCGCCGATCGATGGCAAGCCGGTGGACTACCTCGATCTGCTCGACGGTTATGACCTGCTGTTCCTCAAGAACGGGCGATTGAGTTTGGATACGGAGTACCGGAGTTACAGTTATCGCGGCATCTACGTGGAGGAGTTCGTCTACAAGGACATGCAGATGAACGACGCCGGCGATTGTTTGGAAGGCGGCGAGACCATCGAGGTCTACGAGAACGGCCACCTCACCGTGTATTACGAAGGCTGGCTTACGCTCAATCGCGTGCACTGAGCGCCGCGCGCACGGCTGCTGCATAGAGCCGGCCGAACTCGCGTTGCGCGGCGGGGGTGCGCAGCAGGTCATTGCGCGTTTCGAACTCCAGGCCGAGGTAGTTCTTGGGCCCATGCGTGCGACGCAGTGCGGTGACGTGGCCATCCGAGCGCCCGTGGTACGGACGATTGAGCGCGACGAGCAGATCCGGCCTGAGCCGCTGCAGTTCGCGGCGCAGCGCGAGCGCGAGCGCCCGTTCGCCAGTGCGCGACGGATCGTAGAGCAAGCCGACGTGCATGGGCCGACGCGCGCCGTTAAGGATGGGAGTGAAAGAATGAATGCTGAGGTGGAGCGCAGGGCGGCCGCCGGCGAGTGCTGTGTTGAGGCGGGCGGCGAAGGCGCGGCGCCAGGGTGCGTGCCAGCGTGCGAGCACGGTGCGGCGTTCGACGCTGCCCAGCGCCTGCGCCCACGGTCCCAGCACGCGTGGATGGTGCGCCGAGCGATTGAGGTCGGCGAGCAGTCGCGTGTGGCTCCCTTCGTGCAGCGGTGCATGCAACTCGCGCGCGAGGGCCCGCGCGACTCCCGCGGCGCCGAGATCCCATCCGCGGTGCGAGGTCAGCGCGCCTCGCAGCGAGGGGGATCGGAAGTGCTGCAGCATGGCGCGCGGCACTGCGCGTGAGGCGTGCTCGCAACTGAGCAAGATGCGTGGCGCGGTTTTCATGCGCGAGGGGTTGCGACTTCCTCGGGAAGGAAGGGGCGACCGTCGCGCAGACAATCGGCGAGCGCGCCGTAGATGCGCCGCAGATCGGTACGCGAGGGAGAGGTGCCGCAGGCTTCGCGGATGCGCGTGCTCAACGTGCCGCGCTCTAGGACAACGCGCAGAGCGGGCCACCACGGAGAATCCGCGGGTAAGAGTTGTGTCGCAAGTGTGCGCCAGAACTCGGCGGCAGTGCACGGCGCGCGAGGCAGGCCGAAGGCAGCGAGCCAGTCGGCGTCATCCAGAATCGTGCGCTCGCCTGTGCGAACGCAGTTCATGAAAATGCCCGCGAGCGGAGCCACCGCGAAGGCGCGCTGCGCGCTCGGTGCGGACCAGCGCCCTTCGCAGAGTGCACGCACCGCGGCGGAGATCAGCGCGCAAAGCGCGAGATCGGCCTCCGGGCGCTCCTGGATGTCGAGCACGCGGATTTCGATCGCTCCGCGGTCGAAGCGCGCGATCGCGCCGCGCGCGTTCAGCCATTCGTGCTGGAGCGAACCATCCGGATCGTGCGGGCGCACGGCGGAGTAGAGCGAGGCCAGCAGCACCTCCTCGTACTCTTGGCGCGTGAAAATTGGCTCAGGCACGACCTGGCCGCTGATCACGGGCAAGCGGCGAGCATTGTGGCGATAGGTCTCGAGCCGAGTGTCCGCGAGGCCGGTGAGGCAGCCTTCGAGCAGCGGAGAAGAGGCCGCGAGGGCCGGGAGGGCTGGCAGCAGCAACCGAATGGCTGCATGCAATCTCCCGAATTCTTCATCATTCCGAAACGGCAGGTTGAGATGCGTGCTCTGCAGATTGGACCAACCGTGGCCCGTGCAGCCGAAGATCCGATCGAAGGCCGCGTAGATCTCGCCGTTGTCGTGGGGCCAGAGGCGCATCTCGCGCACGGGATCCATCCAAGGATGCATGGCGGTGGGCAGCAGCCGTCCGCCGAAGGGCGCGAGCGCGGCGTCGGCAAGGCGGACGTGACGCTGAAAGTGTGCGGCCATCGGCTCCAGCCGAGGTTCAGGGCCGATGCACTTCAATTCGACCACATGCATCACAAGTTCGTTCGACCACCCCACGTGGCCCGCCGCTCCTTCTGGCTCGGCGTCGCCGCCCAACTGACCGGAAACGGCTTGGATGAGGCGATCGCAGATTGGGAGGACGTTCAGGGTCTCCGCATCCACGATCATGTACTCCAGTTCGACGCCATAGGCGTCAAACAGGCCCAGCGGATAATTCCAGCTCATCTGCCGCGTTCATCCAGCCGCTGCGCGAACCAGCGCATGATGCGCGCATAGAGCGCATTACCCAGCACTTGATCTTCCACGCCGGCGTCAATCGACGGGTTGTCGTTGATCTCGATCACGACCGGTGACTTCGGCAGGGCCTTGACGTCCACGCCATAAAGTCCGTTGCCGATCAGGCTGGCGGCGCGCACCCCGAGCTCCACGACGGCGCGCGGAGCATCTGCTACGGGCATGGTCTCGAAGTTGCCGTAGCGCGTGCGCTTCCCGCTGTGGTCGTAGATCTGCCAATGTCCGCCAGCCATGAAGTACTGACAGACGTAGAGCGGCTGGCCGTCGAGCACGCCGACCCGCCAGTCAAACTCGGTGGGAACGAATTCCTGCGCCACCATCAATTCCGAAGTGGCGAAGAGTTCCGGCAACATGGCCTCGAAGGCTTCGCGGCTTTCGGCCTTGAGCACGCCTTTGCTGAAGGAAGAGTCGGGCTGTTTGATCACGCACGGGAAACCAAGGCGCTCGCCGACGATCTGTGGGTTTTCAGAACCGAAGATCACGGTGCGCGGAATTGGGATCTCTTCGCGCGCCAGCAATTCCGCCAGATAAACCTTGTTGGCGCAGCGAATGATGGACTGCGGATCGTCCACCACCACCAAACCTTCGGCCTTCGCAGCGCGTGCGAAGCGGAAGGTGTGATGGTTGACTGAAGTCGTCTGGCGCAGGAACAGGGCGTCGAAGGAAGGGATGCGGCCGGCATCTTCGCTGCCGATCAAAGTCGGGCGAAGTCCGGCTTC
>CAZCXL010000016.1:0-17241 GCA_964502625.1 uncultured Planctomycetales bacterium
CTTGAGCAGCAAGGGCAGGTCGCCGGTGGCGGTGCGCAGCACGAGCCGCTGCTCATCTTCTTCCACCACGGTGCCCGCGAGCACACGGCCGTCTTTGAGATAGATGGTGGTGAGCAGGTATTCGCGTCCGACCTCCGCGCTCGGATCCACGAGGTTCGCGAGCAAGTAACCGAGATCGGAGCGGTTACTGCCCGTGAGGTCCGGGCCGAGATGGCCGCCGACGCCGAACAGGGTGTGGCAGGCCTGGCAAGTGCGCGCGAACAAGGCGCGCCCGCGCGAGGGATCGGCGTCCATGAGGAAATCGTCGCTCAAGAGTGTTTGGAAGTGCGCGATTTCTTGCTCCACGTTGGCGCTGGGGGGGAGGGAACGGCCCCAGGCTCGCGTCAATAATTCATCACAACCGGCGTCGCGTAGCGCGGCGATTTGACGGCGCACTCCGGCGGCGTCCAGCAATCGCGCGCTGGCGCGTCCGGCGACGATCGCTTCCAGAAAGGCGCGCGCATAGGCCGGGCGCGCCGTGAGCGCCGCCATGGCGAGCTCGCGCTTGGCTGCGTCAAATCCTTCCCAATTCTTCAGGATCTCGCTCGGCGCGCTCGGCAGTTCCCAGCCGGCCAAAGCCCGCAACGCCGCGGCCTGCAGATCCGGATCCGCGAGGCCCGCGAGAACTTGCGAGGCCGCCGCAGGATCGCGGATGCGCGCCAGACCTTCGAGCGCTTCCGCGCGCTTCGCAGGCGGAGTGGCGCGGTCCGCAAGCCGGGCGCGGAACAGCGGCGCGAGATCGACGTCGCCGAAAGCGAGCGCCACGTTCGCCGCGGATTCGCGGAGATCCGGCACGGTGCTGCCGAGCAGCGCGCCTTTGGCTTTCGCCCAAGCGGCCGGAGCCTCAGTGCCGGGACGGTCGCGGAGCGCGATCGCGAGTTGGTCGAGCATGCGCACGGCCGTCGCCGATTTGGCCGCGATCACGGCTTCCACCAGGAGGCCGCGTTCGGCGTCACTTCCGGCGCCGAAGCGCCGCCACAGCAAGTCGGCCAGCGCGGGAACTTGGGAGAGATTGGCTGCGAGCAGCATCTGTTCCGGGTGCGTGGCGACGAGCGGCTCCGCCGCATACCAGAGCACTGTCGGAATGTTCGGGTCATTCGCGATCTCGCGTCGCATGAGCAAGGCCTTCACGATGGCCAACTGCAGTGCCTCGTGGGTGCGTTGTGCCGCGCCGGCGAGCGCCAACAGCACCACCGGCGAAGGATCGATCACGGCCAAATTCGGCAACTGCATGGCCGACTGACGCACGCGGTCCTTGCGCTCGGCTTCCAGCCGTACGCCCCAGGCGCGCAGATCTTCCGAATTGGAGCCCATGGCCGCGGTCAGCACGGTCTCGTCGGCTTTGGAGCCGACGTGCAACGCCCACAGCGCACGCAGACGCACGACGGGATCCGGATCGCCGTTCATCATGCCGAGCAACGCCTCGGCGCCCGCACTGGAGAGTCCTCGTTCTTGGATGACTAGGCGGGCGCCGCGCGCCCACCACTCGTCCGGGTGGCCTTGCAGCGCGACGAGTTCCGCTTCATCCTTCTTGCGCAGATCCACGGCGACCGGCTTGGGTGCGCCGTAGGACAAGCGATAGAGTCGGCCGTTGGTGCGGTCCCAGATTTCTTGACGCGTGCGATGGCAGGCGTTGCGATCGTACCAGTCGATGAAGAAGACTTCACCCGAGGGACCGCCACGGAGGGCGATGCCGCGGTACCACGGATCGTTAGCGAGCACGAGGTCCGGTGCGTGGGAGCCGACGTAACTGGAACCGTTGCGCTCCAAGCGATCCTGGTTCACGCGGTTGCCGTGAATGTTGTTGAACAGCACCGCGTTCCGGTATTCAGCCGGGAAGGAGGCGCCGCCGTAGATCAGGGCGCCGCAGTGCGCGTGACCGCCGCCAGCGGCGTCGGTGCCGGTGTCGGCCACGGCGCGATCTCGACCCCACCACGCGTGGTCGCCGATGTCACCGGCGTAGTGAGCGTGATTGGCGATGGTCCCGATCTCGATCCACGGATAGGGATCGAAATGGCGACCGCCTTGGCGCTCGTAGCGGCCGCCCGGCACCATGTGCCAGAGGTGGGGGATCACGCAGGCCGTGATGAATGCTTCACCACGATCGTTGAAATCTACGCCCCACGGGTTGCTGGTGCCGAAGGCGAAGACCTCGAACTCGAGGGTCTTCGGATGCAGGCGCCACACGCCGGCGTTGAGCGGCACGCGCTCTTCGTCAGAAGTTCCCGGTTTGCCGACTTTGCTGTGCGTGAAGACGCCGTGAGTTCCGTAGAGCCAACCGTCGGGGCCCCAAATGAAGGCGTTGAGGGTTTCGTGGGTGTCTTCGTAGCCCCAACCGTCGAGCAGCAACTGCGGCGGCCCGTCCGGCACGAGATCGTCGTTCGCGTCGGGAATGAACCAGAAGTTCGGCGCGGAGCCGACCCAGACTCCGCCGAAGCCGGTGATGAAGCCGCTCACGAGGTTGAGCTTGTCGGTGAAGACGGTGCGCGTTTCGTAGCTGCCATTCGCGTCCAGGTCTTCGAAGACGACGAGTTGATCGTGGGCCTCATCGTCGGCATCGCGCACGGGGTAGGCGTAGGCTTCGGCAACCCAAAGCCGGCCTTTCAGGTCCACGTGCAGCGCGACGGGCTGGTGCACGTCGGGCTCGCCCGCGATCAGATCCACGTGGAAGCCTTGCGGCACGGTCATCGCGCGCGCGGCTTCTGCGGGTTCCCTGCCGACTTCCTGCACGGCTGCGTAAGGCACAGCGGTGCGCAGTCCTGCGGGGGGAGTGAAGTGCGGCAACTCTGCGTGAAAGCGGAAGTCGTCGAAATTGATGTGGCCCCAGCCGCCATCGGCTTCGTCCACCAGGCGAATGCGAATGCCTTGGCCGGCAACTGCGCGCAGATCCACGACCACGCGTTGCATGGTCTCGCTGTCCACGCCGGAGACGGTGAAGAGCGGCTTGCCGCCGACGTCGCGCAGGATTTCCACGCGCGTGGCCTCGCTGGCCCCGCCGCCGATCAGGAAGGAGGCGTAGGGAGCAGTGGCGACGAAGGGGACGGAAGTCAGCGTGCCAACTGCGCCGTCGCCGAGGATCTCGTAGCCGCCGATCCAGTACTCGCCGGCCTGGCCGCTGCTCATGTCGGCGCGGCGGGCGTGGACGGTGTCTCCTCGAATCGGCTGGCCGCGAAACGCTTCGCCGGTGGCGGTCCAATCACCGATCATTCCACGCTCAAAGTCAAATCCATACCCTTGATCTTGACCGAACTGCAGGATCAGAGCAGGACCAGCCTCGCCGGACTGCCGCAAGAGGTAAGTGCCGAGTTTGTTGGCCACCACGACGTCACATCGGCCGTCGCCATTGACGTCCCCTGCAGTCACCGACACGCCGACTCCGCATTCTTCGTGCAGCGTGACTTGCTCGAACTTCAGGCCCGCGACCGTGCGCCGCGTGAGGAAACCGAGCGTCCGCGGGGAATCCGTAGATCCCGCCTCGCCTCGTTGGCCGTGCGACCACCAGCGTTTGCCGGTGACCACGTCTTGCTGGCCGTCGCCGTCGAGGTCGGCGAGGCAGAGCGCGTGCAACTCGGAGACGTTTTCGGGCGAGCCTTCGGCAGAGAGCAATTCGTGCGCCTCGAAGGCGCCGTTCGCTTTCTGCTCGAACCAAGCCAAGCCGTAGCCGTGCGCGGCGTAGGAGGTGAAGACGTCAGCATCGCCATCGCCGTCGAAGTCGTGCACCAGCATCTGCGCCCCGCCGTAAGCGGGAGAGAAGGCGACGGGATGGAACTTCCACGCCGGGTCGCCGGCGCGGGACGCAGGCTGCTCGTACCAGCCCTCCTTGCGCAGCAAGTCGGGCCGTCCGTCCCGGTTGAGATCTCCGACGCCGAGGCCGTGCGTGAACTTGCCACCGGCGCTGTCGGCCAGGGCAGGATGCCAGGTCCACGGCTTGCGCGGATCTTTCCAATCTGCCTCGACCCAGCCCAGCGCTTCGTCGTGCTGACAGGCCAACTCCGGCTTTCCGTCGCCGGTGATGTCGGTGAACCACGGGGATTCGTTGTCCACGCCGCGGAACACCAGGAATCGTTCCCAATTACCATCCTTCGTGCCTGGATTCTTCATCCAGTACGCGTCGACGCCGGGAAAACCGACCACGAACACGTCGTTGCGCTTGTCGCCGTCCACGTCCAGGATCCACGAGAAGAAGTGGTCCGAGTAGGCTTGCCGGTCGAAGGCGACGGCCGGATAGAAGGCGTGGCGCGCCTTAAATTCCGGGCCTTCGTACCACCACGGGCCGGCGGCAATGTCCGGATCGCCGTCGCCGTCGAGGTCGCCGATCGAGGCGCCTTCGCAGAGGAACTCGCTCGACAGGGTGATGCGCTCGAAGTAGCTGAGAGTGGAAGTTTGGGCAGACAGGAAAAGGAGGAGAGCGAGCATGGAATTAGCGGGCGGACAAGGAGAAATCGGGAAGCATTTTCCACTCGCCGCCGGCGAGGGCGGATTCGTGAGCGAGAATGCCGACACAGGTCCAGTTCGCGGATTGCCGCGCATTCGGGTAGGGATCACGGTCTTCGGCGAGCGCCGAGAGGAACTCGTGCACTAAGTGCGGGTGAGAACCACCGTGGCCTGAGCCTTGCGTGAAGGAGAGGTGGGTGTTTTCGCCGAGGTCGTAAACGCCCTGAGTGGTGAAGCGGCGGATCGGTTCCGGCAGCAGTGCGGCGAAGTCCGGACAACTCACGCGCTCCGGGATCTCGGCCTCCGGTCGTTTGGCGGTGTGCACGACCAGCGGTTCATGCTCCACCAGCGGCCACTCCACGGACTTCTTGGAGCCGTAGACGTCGATGCTCTCGCGGTATTGGCGGGCAACGTCGAAGAGTGAGCGGTAGATGCGCGCCGCCACGTCGCTGCCGTGCAGGCGGATTTGCGCCGATTCGATCGCGAACGGTGAGCCATAATGCTTCACCAAATCCTCGCGAATGCGCCCTGAGCCCAGGCAGGACACCGCTTCGGCGTCGGCTTGAGCCAGCCCAAGCACCGGGCCGACGCAATGCGTGGCGTAGTGCATCGGCGGCAGGCCGGGCCAGTAATTCGGCCAGCCGTCCATGTCCTGCTGGTGTGAGGCCTGCACGAATTGCAGTCGACCCAACTCGCCGCGGCGCAGCATCTCGCGCATGAAGAGGAACTCGCGCGCGTACACCACGGTCTCCATCATCATGTACTTGAGGCCCGTCTTCTCGCACAGAGCGACGATGCGTCGGCAGTCCTCCACACTGGTGCCCATCGGCACGGTGCAGGCCACGTGCTTGCCGGATTCGAGCGCGCGGATCGCTTGGCGCGCGTGATCCGGAATCGGCGTATTGATGTGAATGAAATCGACGTCCGGATCCTTCAGCAAATCTTCATACTTTGTGTAGCGCTTGGCGATGCCGAAGGCGTCGCCGATCGCGTCCAGCTTCGACTGCGTGCGCTGGCAGATCGCCGCCATCTCGGCGAGCGGGTGGCGCTGATAGATCGGAATGAATTCGGATCCGAAGCCGAGGCCGACGATCGCGACGCGGAAGGGAGGCTGCTTGCGCATGGGGAGGCGGCCAAGATACGCCCGCCTCGGCGGTTCTCAGCCGGCTTGTTGCCAGGCGCGCCGCAGAAATGCGAGCCCGTCCGCGGCTAATTGTTCCTCGTCCGTGAACATTCGCCGCCAGATTCGAGTGGCTGCCGCCAAGGCCGGTAATTTTTGGCCAAAGGCCTCGATCGCGATGCGGCCGCGGTAATCACACGCCTTCAAGGCAGAAAAGTTCGCCGCCCAGGACACTTGTCCAGCTCCTGGGGTGCTGCGATCGCACTCGGAGGCCTGCACGTGGACCAGCACGTCGGCGCAAGCGCGAATCGCTGCCGCGGGGTCCTTCTCCTCGATGTGCGCGTGAAAGGTGTCGTAAGTCAGCCGAAGTGCGGGGTGATGCACCGAGCGGACGAAGGCCGCCGCCTCGGCGACGCCGTTCAGCAAATGCACTTCAAAGCGGTTCAGCGGCTCCAGGGCGAGAGCGACCTTTGCTGCGCCCGCGTGCTCCGCCGCCTGACGCAATCCTTCCCTAGCCCGCGCGAATTCCTGCGGGCTCGGAGCCTCTCCGCTGAACACGCCGAGCGCCTGATACAGTGGTCCGCCCAGGATCGGCGCACCCAGCGCATGCGTGCAGTCCACTGCGCGCCGCAGATGTTCGAGCCCCGCCGCGCGGCGGGCAGGCTCTTCCGCGATCAAGTCTTGATCCGCAGCCAGCGCGGTCATGGCGGTCGCCTCCAGGCCCAACTCACGCAACCGTCTGCCCAAGGCGAGAAAGCGCGCGGGATCGGTTTGGAAGACCGGCACTTCGACGAATTCAAAGCCCAGGGCCTTGAGGCGCGTGAAGAGCGGCATCCACTGCTCGCCGCACACGTCGTCGGCCCACAACAGCATCCCCATGCCGAACTGCATGGGCGTACAGTACGGATTCGATGCTCCTCACGTCGCTCGCCTTCGCCGTCCTGCAAGCGCCGACCGACCACCGGCTCCACGTCCTCTTCCTCGGCGACCACGGGCATCACGAGCCGGCCGTGCGTCTCCAAGAAGTCTACGGAGGCTTGGCGCAACGCGGGATTGCCGTGGACTACGAGTCGAAGCTGACGCGTGTCACGCCCGAGTTGCTCGAGCGCTACGACGCCGTGGCCGTCTACGCGAACTTCCCGGAGCATGCGACAGCGCCCCCGGAATTCCTCAGCGCGCTTCACGATTTCGTTGCGGTGCGCGGGCAGGGACTGGTGGCGCTGCACTGCGCTTCCGCCTGTTTTCCCGAATCGCCGGAATGGACGCGTTTGGTGGGCGCGCGCTTCGATCATCACGGGGGCGAGGTGTTCAGCGACTCGTTCGTCCTGCCGCAACATCCCGTGCTCAAGGGCCTGTCGGCTTTCAGCTCATGGGATGAAACCTACGTCCACCGTGATCACTACCAAGGCGGGCGCACTGTGCTCGCGGTGCGTGGCGCTGAGCGCGAGCCGTGGACGTGGGAGCGCAAGGAAGGCAAGGGTCGAGTGTTCTACACCGCTTGGGGCCACGACGCGCGCACTTGGACCCAGCCGGGCTTCTTGGATCTGCTGACGAACGCGATTCGTTGGGTCGCCGGAGATGCCGCCATGGACCGGATCCCCGTGTTCGGGAGCACCGGCTTGGAATACGAGCCTCGAGCAACCGTTCCCAATTACGAGAAGCGGGATCCACCGCCGCAGTATCAACTTCCGACCACGCCCCACGAAGCCGCCGGATGGCTGCAGCCTGCCGCGGGTCTGCGTGCGGAACTCTTTGCGTCTGAGCCGGATCTCGTCAACCCCCTCGCCTTCTGCTTCGACGCGCGTGGCCGCCTCTGCGTGCTCGAGTCCCGCGACTATCCGAACGATCTCTCGTTCGACGGCCGCGGCCACGACCGCGTCGTGATCTGCGAAGACCGGGACGGCGACGGTCGTGCGGATTCCTTCATCACGTTTCACAGCGGCCTCAACGTCGCCACCGGCATCCTGGCCGCGCCTGGCGGCATCATCGTCGCGCAAGCCCCCAACCTACTCTTCCTCCACGACGAAGACGGCGACGACCATTGCGAGCGTTTCAGCGTGCTTGCGACCGGCTTCGGCCGCACCGACACTCACGCCGGTCCGTCGAGCCTCACCTGGGGGCCAGACGGCCGCATCTGGGGCGCCGTCGGCTACGCCGGCTACCGCGGCCCGGTGCGCGGCGGCGAAATCGGTGCTTTCGGTCAAGGCCTTTGGCGCTGCAACGCAGACGGCAGTGAGATGGAGTTCCTCGCGCAGTTCTCGAACAACACCTGGGGCCTGGGCCTGCGCGCCGACGGTGAGATCTGGGGATCCACCGCCAATGGCGCACCCAGTTTCTTCGTTGGTGCGCCGAAATCTTTCCTCACTCTGGCAGATCCGCAGCATCCGGGTGCTGCGCCCGTGCATGACTTCACGGCGCTGCATCCGATCACGCTGCTGCGGCAAGTGGACTACTTCGGCGGCTACACCGCCGCGGCCGGCCACCGCTTCCTCGAGTCACCGCTGTTCCCTGCCGATTTTCAAGGCGACGCGCTGGTTTGCGAACCCACTGGTCACCTCGTTGCGCGTTTGAGGATCACGCCCGACGGCAGCGGGTTCCGCGCGCAAGACGGTTGGAACCTCGTCGCGAGTGTGGACGAATGGTTTGCCCCGGTGCAGGCAGAAGTCGGCCCAGACGGCGCGGTATGGATTGCTGACTTCGCGCAGTTTTTGGTGCAGCACAATCCCACGCCCAGCGTCGAGTGGGGGGGCTACGCCGCGCGCACCGGCGCCGGCAACGCGCACGAAAATCCGCTGCGCGACACCACCCACGGCCGCGTCTGGCGCGTGATGCCCCAGGGCGCACCGAACTCCACACAAGCGCTACATCCCAACACGCCGCTTCCACGCACTCGCTTGTCCTTGTGGAGTCCGGAGCCCGCGGAGCGCAAGCGCGCGCTCGCGGACGAATCTGTGCACTTCTCGGCCCGAGATCTTCTGGAGAGCGGCGTACTCGACGATGCGGCGCTCGACGTTCGCCGCTGGGCCTTTCTCTGTGCGGCTCGTTTGCCCGAAGACCCGGCGCTGGGCGCCGCGCTGGCCGCACAGGCGCTGCAGCCCGTGGTGCAGAGGGATGCCTGGTTGCCCACGGCTCTACTGGCGGCAGCCGCCACGCACGCGGAGGGTTTTCTTGCTGCGCTGGCTCCCGCCTTGCACGCCGAAGCGGCCACAGCCTCCGCGCCGGGACCCAATTTGATTCCCAATTCCGGCTTCGAGGATGCGGACTCAAGCGCGCCGGAGCAACCGGCTGCCTGGCGCCCGCGCACTTACAGCGGAAGTGCGCAACACACGTGGGTGAACGGCGGCGGCCGCGGCGGCGGCCGCGCCTTGCGCATGGAGTCGGACAGTGGTGCCGACACCTCTTGGTTCGTAGACGTGACGGTGGAGCCCCATTCGCGTTACCGCCTTTCCGCCTGGATTCACGCCGAGCCCAATTTCCTCCCGCTCGGAACCGCCTTCGGCGCGTTGCTCAATCTCCACGCCCGGGGTCAAAGCGTCAGCACCTCAGTGCGCGAGCCCGGTGATTGGACGCTTGTCGAGCTCGAGTTCGAGACGGGTCCGCAGGAGCGCGAGCTTTCCTTGAACTGCCTCTATGGAGGGTGGGGCCAATCCACGGGCGGCGCGCGCTGGGACGACGTGGAGTTGCGCGCGCTCGGTTCCGGCTTTTCGCTCAGCGGCCTCGCGGCCCGGGTGGCGCGCGCGCGCGGCTTGGAGCTGCCCAGCGGCGTGCCGGTCGCCGCCGACGGGCCGCCGCTCGACCAAGGGGGTGATCCAGCCCACGGCGCCGAGGTCTTCCACAAGCACCCGATCGCCGCCTGCTCGGCCTGCCATGCCGTCGACGGCCAGGGGGGCGCCGTGGGCCCGGATCTCACGGAAGTAGGATCCCGGCTGACACGAGCGCAGATCCTGCAATCCATTCTGGAGCCCAATGCCTCCCTCGCCGCGGGATGGCCAGCTGAGGTCTCCGCCATGCCCGTCCTCCGCCCCTTCCTGGAGGACCGTGAGATCCGAGATCTGGTGGCCTTCTTGGCCGAGCAGAAGAAATAGTTCTGAAATTTCGTCTACCACTGTAGAACTACACCTGTAGTGTAGTGGCCGCAACCCATGACCCGCCTCCACCGCCTCGGCGATCTCCAACTCGCGATCCTTCGCGTGCTCTGGACCCGGGGCGAGGCCACCGCCGCCGAGGTCCAAGCCGACCTCGCGGGCGACCGCGACCTCGCTCTCTCCACCATCTCCACGATGCTCAAGCGATTGGGTGAGCAAGAAGTGGTCTCGCACCGCGCAGAAGGCCGCCAGTTCATCTACAGCGCCAAGGTCGGCGAGCAACAGGTGCGTGCGACGATGGTGCGGGATCTCGTGAGCCGTCTGTTCCGCGGCGACTCCGCCGCGCTGGTGAGTCACCTCGTGGAAGCCGGCGCGGTTGAGCCGCGCGAACTCGAGGGTCTGCGCGAACAGGTGCGCCGCGTGCGCAGCCCGCGCGGCGGGAGGAATGAGAATGAATGAGTTCTTCGCATCGTCGGCGTCCTGGCTCGCAACTTTCTTGTTGCACAGCACGCTGTGGCTCGGCGGAGTTGCGCTCCTGCTGCGTCTGCGCCCGGGAGCGTCCGCGACGCTGCGGGACTTCCTGTGGCGCGCGGCTTTGGTGGCGAGCGTCCTGACTCCGACCGCGCAATGGATCGCGGCGGAAGGCATGGGCTGGCAACCCTTCGGCGGCGCGTTCCGCTTCGGTGCGACCGAATCGGAGACGCAAGTTTTGCCGGTTGTCGAGATGGTCGAGCCCTCGATGACGGTGTTCGTGGGCACGGAGCCCACAGCGACGCTGGAGCAGACGCCAATCGCCGTGCCTCTGCAGATGACCGGTTTGCAGCTCCCGCCGCCGGTGGAGTTGACCACCACGCGGCAGCAGGCTGCATGGTTGCCCGTGGCGCTCGGCCTGTGGTTGCTCGGCGCGACGCTCGGTGTCGGCTTCTTGATGCGCGGCACGATGCGCTTTCGGCGCAGTCTGGGTCGACGCGAAGTCGTGGGCGAAAGCGCAAGCGCGCGCGCGCTGCGGAAGTTGTTGACGCGCGCTGGCAAGGGCGCGCAAGGTGTGCAACTGACGACGAGCGAGAGCCTGCGCGTGCCGGTGGCGCTCGGCGTGTTCCGCCGCGAGATCTGCGTGCCGAAGCGCGCGCTGCGCGATCTGCCGCCGACTCAGCAGCGCGCGATGATCGGACACGAGTTTGCGCACCTTCTGCGCCGTGATCCGGCGTGGTTGGGTGCCTTCGAACTCGCGCGCCGGGTGTTCTTCTTCCAACCCCTGTACGTACTCGCGCAACGCGGCGCGCATGAGTCGGCGGAAGAATTGTGCGACGCGTGGTCGGCCGACCGCACGGGCGATCCCGTGGCGCTCGCCGAATGTCTGGTGGAAGTGGCGCGCTGGCTGGAGCCGCGCGGACGCCGTCAGCCGACCCCGTTGGCGGCGGCGTGCATGGCGCGGCCCGATTCTCCGCTCGGGCGCCGCGTCGAGGCTCTGCTCGCGCCGCGGATCGAAGCACCGGAGCGCGCGCCGCGCGGTTTGCGCTTGGGTCTCTGCGCGCTCGCGCTCGGACTGGCCGTTTTCGCGCCGGGTTTCACCGTGGCGCCGACCGAACTTTCTCTGGAGGCTCGTTTTGAGCTCGTGACGCGCGCGCTGGAAGAAGTCCAGGCCGACCTCGTCGCGGCACGCGAAGCCCACCCTTCAGAACCGCAGCTTGCCGTGCTCGGCGAGCGGCTTGAAATTCTCCGGGCACAGGCCCTTAGTCTCTCGGATCAGATCGAATAATGAAGAAAATCCTTCCCATGATTCTCGGCGTCGCGCTGCTCGCAGCCGCGCCGCTCTCCGCGCAGTCCGATTCGTCGGCCCACGCCACCGCGCTGCTCAAAGAGGCGCAAGCCGCCGCCGCAGCCGGACGCGCACAAGAGGCCGCCGAGCTCGCGCAGGCCGCTGCGCAGTTGCTCAGTGCACGTCAGCCGCATGCGGAGGCGCACGTCGTTGAGTCGGTGATTGAGGGAGTCGAAATTCACGAGCGCCTTGGGGCACAGTTGCAGCAACTCGGCTACGTCGACGTGGAACAGGCCGACACGGCCCCTGCACGGGAGCAGCGTCGCCCGCGGAGGCGGGTCGTCGAGGGCTTTGAGATGCCGCCGCAGGGATCCGGCCCGGCCGCGCCGCAGGACGATGTCGGCATGACGCTGCGCATCATTCACGCAGAAGTCCAGGCGCTGCGCGCGGAAGTGCAAGCCATGCGCGCCGAGATGGCGCTGATGCGCTCCCAAGGCGGCGGCAACGCGCGTGGTGGCATGCGCGCAGGTGGTCCTTTGGGCAACTTCTACTTCCCGGGCCCGGCGAGCGAAGAGCACTTCGAGATGAGGGCACCCTCCGGCGAATGGCGTTCCGATGCGCCGGACGTGCGCCGTCGGGTGATCATCATTGGGCCGGACGGGAAGATGCAGACCGAAGGCTCCTTCGACGACGAAGGCATGGAATGGACGGATGATGACGGCAACTTCGAAGTCGATGGATTTGAGATCCAGATGGAGGAGGATGATGGGGACGGTCCGCACTCGGACGACCACGTTCGTGGCCGCACTCGCTGGTTCAATGGCGAGCCTCAAGCACCGTCAGATTCCCGCGCACGACTGAACTTCCAGTTCCATGAAGGCCCGCGCGCCGCGCCGCCGCAGCCGTCGGCACCCCCCCGCCCGCGTCGCTAGAAATTTTCTTCTGAGACGCCCGCTCCTGCTCGCGCAGGGGCGGGCGTTGGCTTTGTGCGGGGCTTCCGGCGCGGCGTCGGCGCGCGTACAAAGGAGTCGCCATGCGCACGATCCAAGGTCCCGCGATTTTCCTCGCTCAGTACATGGGGACGGAGCCGCCCTTCGATTCGCTCGATGCGATCGCGAAGTGGGCGGCGAGTCTGGGCTTTGTTGGTCTGCAGGTTCCAACTTGGGACCCGCGCTGCATTGATCTCGAGCAGGCGGCGAAGTCGAAGTCTTACTGCGATGAGTGGAAGGGAAAGCTGAAGGCGCACGGCTTGGTGGCTTCGGAGTTGTCCACGCATCTGCAGGGGCAGTTGGTGGCGGTTCACCCGGCCTACGACGCGATGTTCGATGGTTTCGCGCCGGAGAAAGTGCGCGGGAATCCGGCGGCGCGGCAGAAGTGGGCGGTAGAGCAGGTCAAGAAGTCGCTGACGGCCTCGAAGAACCTCGGCCTGCGCGCGACGGTGACCTTCAGCGGTGCTTTGGCATGGCCCTACTTCTATCCCTGGCCGCAGCGGCCGGCGGGTTTGATTGAGGAAGCTTTCGCCGAGTTGGCCAAGCGCTGGCTGCCGATTCTGGACCACGCGAAAGACTGCGGCGTGGATCTGTGCTTCGAAATCCACCCCGGCGAAGACTTGTACGACGGCGCAACTTGGGAACGATTTCTGGACGCGGTCGACGGGCACAAGCGCGCCAACATTCTTTATGACCCCAGCCACTTTGTGCTGCAGCAGTTGGATTACCTGGATTTCATTCATCGGTACCACGACCGCATCAAGATGTTCCACGTCAAGGACGCCGAGTTCCGGCCGGACGGGCGCGTGGGCGTCTACGGGGGCTATCTGCCGTGGGGGGAGCGCGCCGGCCGCTTCCGCTCGCTCGGCGACGGCCAGATCGACTTCAAGGCGATCTTCACGCTACTCGCCAAGTACGACTTCCCCGGCTGGGCGGTGCTTGAGTGGGAATGCGCCTACAAGGACAACGTCGTCGGCGCCCGCGAAGGCGCCGAATTCATCCGCCGCCACATCATCCCCGTCGCCACCCACGCCTTCGACGACTTCGCCGGATAATACGGAGTCGCACACCACGGGTGGAAATCATCCCGTGGTAGTGCCGCACGAACTTCTTGAGCGCGGCTGTAACGATGCCATCACGGCGCGTCGTCCGATCTCCATAGCGCGCTCCGCGTACCGCTCATGATCGCGCAGCAATCGACAGTGCGCATTGCACAGCCTGCGGGCGCGATCCACCGAGCCATCATGCAACTCGGCAATCTTGCGGTGCGACAAGCCGCACAAGCCATACAGGAGCCCGTGCCACGCCAAGTCGGCACCGCGCCACGTGCGGCGCCCGTCCTCGACCATCCAGACTTTTTCCCTCTGTAGACTCTCGTTGAGTGCGCGCCGCAACGCACGCGGCGTGCACGCTGGCAGCCCAGGCCGGAGACCGTCGGCGAGTCGTGTTTTCCATGCCATCCACCGGCGCCCACTGACGCCCGCCGCGGCGAGGAGATCCTCTGGCGCTGGAGCCGCAACGCGCGCCGCCATGCGCGCTTCGACCAGCTCGGCCAGCGAATCCGCGTCGGGAGAATCGCTGATGTCGAACGCAGTCCGATAGGCTTCAGCGCTGAATTGGGGAACACAAGCGAGCCGCACTGCCTGACCTTCGACATGCGATCTTGTCAGCCAGCACGGCCCGGCGGCGGCGAAGTAGTGCCGCGCGCTACCGAGTTCGTACTCCTCCGGGACAGCCGCAAGTCCTGCGCGCACTGGATTGTTGTCGATGTAGCGAACCAGGGTGCACAAGTACTCGTCGGTATCCACGGGGCGCGACAAAAAACGTCCGCGGATCAAAGCACCGTCACGGCGGCGCAGCCGATTGAAACGTCGCGAATAAGTGTTCTGCGCTCGGCGCATCGCTTCCGACATCATTCCGATCGGACTCCGCACCAAGAGGTGGAAGTGGGTCGTCATCAAGCAGAAGGCGTGGAGTTCGATTCGGCCGGCACGCACCTGGCGCGCAAGCTCCGCCAAGAAGAAACGAGCGTCGTTGCGGCTCTCGAAGAGCGGCCGCTTTGCGAGGCCACGGTTCAGCACGTGGTGCCACGTGCCGGGTGCATCAAGGCGGGGTCTGCGGGGCATGCAGGATCGACGGCATCGCGGCTGGCTCGTTACCGGATGTGTGGCACCATTGCGGGGCAAAATCCACCCGTGGTGTGCGACACCGTATTCTCCTCTGATGCGGCTTCGACTGGGCATGGTGGGCGGTGGACCGGGGGCTTTCATCGGCGCGGTGCACCGGCTGGTGGCGGAGATGGACCGGGAGTTCACCCTCGTGGCCGGGGCCTTCAGTTCCGATCCGGCCAAGAGCGCGCAAGCGGGGAAGGAGTTGGGCTTGGATCCGGCGCGCGTTTATGGATCTTGGGAGGAGATGGCCAAGCAGGAGGCGGCGCTGCCTGAGGGCACGCGCATCCAGGCCGTCTCGATTGTCACGCCCAACCACGTCCACGCCGCGCCCGCGATCGAGTTTCTGAACCGCGGCTTCCACGTCATCTGCGACAAACCGCTGACCACGGACTCGAAAACCGCCGACGCGATCGCCGCCGCCGTCAAGCAGAGCGGCAAGATTTTCGCGCTCACGCACAACTACACCGGCTACCCCATGATTCGCGAAATGCGCGAGATCGTGCGCGGCGGGAAGATCGGGAAAGTGCGAAAGATTTACGCCGAGTACTTGCAAGGCTGGCTCGCCACGCCGCTGGAAGAAACCGGACAGAAGCAAGCCGGTTGGCGCACTGACCCCGCGCGTTCCGGACCCGGCGGCAGCCTGGGCGACATCGGCACGCACGCCTTCCAACTCGCCGAGCACGTCACCGGGCTCCGGACCGCACGCGTCTACGGCAAGACCACCTCCTTCGTCGCCGGGCGCGCGGTGGACGACGATGCGATGGTGCTGCTCGAGTACGACAACGGCGCAAACGGCGTGCTCTGCTGCAGTCAAGTCTGCGTCGGGCGCGAGAACGGACTGCGGCTGCGCGTCTTCGGCGAGACCGGCGGCGTGGCCTGGGACCAGGAGCACCCGAACGACCTCACGGTGTGGTCCGCGGACGGCGCGCCGCAGCTACCGCGCACCGGCAACGGCTACCTCACTCCCGCCGCGCAATCGCTCGGCCGCGTGCCGCCCGGCCACCCGGAGGGTTACCTCGAAGCCTTTGCGAACCTCTACAGAGCCTTCGCGCGCAGCATTCGCGGCGAGACGGCAGGCCTGGACGATCCGTTCCCGACCGTCGCAGACGGCCAACGCGGAGTACGCTTCATTGAGGCGGTGATCGCCTCTGCGCGCGCGAACGACTGGCGCGCTCTCACTTGATCCTCCTCGCTGCCGCTCTCGCGCTTCTCCAAGACCCCGCGCCGCAGCCCTTCTTCGCGCCGCGGCGGCGGGCGCTGGTGGTTGGCGCGAGCCAGTACGAGCACCTCGGGCGTTTGCGATATGCGGCCGGCGACGCCGAGAAGTTTGCCGCCGCACTCACCGGGCGGCTCGGCTTCGAAGCAGACGCAGTGAAACTGCTCACGGACGAAACCGCGGATCCGCTGCTCACGCCCACCGCCGGCCACGTGCTCGGCGAACTCGAGGCGCTGCTCGCGGACCAGCGCGGCGCGGCGACCGACCTGTTCGTTTTCTACTTCTCGGGACACGGCATCGGCCTGCCGGAGGGCGACTATCTCATGCCCACCGACGCGCGCATGGAAAGCGCGGTACGCGTCGGCTTACCGGTGCGCGAGATCGTCGAGCGGCTCGCCACCGCGCGCATGAAGAACGTGCTCGTGATCGTAGACGCCTGCCGCGAAGGCGAGGCCAATGCCTTCGGCGCGGAGCTGCGCGCGCTCGGCGATGCGGCGCGGATCGCAGTGGTGCTCGGCTGCGAGCCGGGGCAACGCTCCTACGAGGACGCGCGGCTCGGCGGCGGCATCTTCACGGCATCGTTGCTGCAGTCCTTGAATGAGGAAGGATTACGGGATCCGGTCTCCGGAGCGCTGTGGGCCTCGCGCGTGGCGGCCGACGCGGCCGAGCGCGTGCGCGCGCGCACTGAGGCGCGCGAACCGGTGCAGCGCCCCTTCGTCTGGTCCGACGCCACGCGCGACGTGCTGCTCGAAGCGCGGCCGGTCGGTGACGTCGCGCAGTTCCTGGTGGAAGCGGGGCGGCTGGAGCCGGAAGCCTTCGTCGCCGCGGCGGGGGAGTACGGGCTGCTCTTGCACCTCAACGGCTACTACCCACAAGCCATCGAGGTGCTGAAGTCGGCCGAGCAATTGCGTCCGCTCGCGGCGGAGCACGCGCAGGTGCTGGCCTCGGCGCTGACGGCGGTTGGTCGCTCGGTGGAGGCCGCGCGCGTGTTACGCGAGATCCGGGAATCAGAGCCGGGCTCGCTGCAGGCGCTGATCGCTTCCGTGACGGATCTTTCTGGCGCTGTCCCGCCCGACGAACGCGCAGCGGCAGCGACGGCGCTGTGGGACACGGGACTTTCCCTTCCGCTCGACCTGATTGTGCTGCTCGTCATCGCGCACCTGCAGGGCGGCTCCGGTGCCAACGCGGTGGCGCTGGCTTCGGAAGTGATGGTGCAGACGCCAGAAGGCTCACGGCAGCGCGCGTATCTGAAGGCGGTGATCGCCTCGCTCCAACCCGGCAGCGGCGATCCGCTCGCCGCGATGGCCGAAGCGGAAAGTCTGCCCGGCGGCTATCCCACATTGCAGATGCTGCGGCTCGAGCACATCAGCTTTGCGGCGAGTTTCGCTGGTGCCGACGCGGCGATTGCGCTGCTCGACGAGGCGATCG
>CAZCXL010000017.1:0-4944 GCA_964502625.1 uncultured Planctomycetales bacterium
TGATCCCCGGTGGGTTCGGGGGCGCGCTGGCTCGCGGTTGGGGGGGCGGGCGGGCGGGCGTGCGCGTCGCGCTGCTCTTGCCCGCCGGAGAGTTGTCGTGGCCGATGCTTCATGCGGTCCTGCAATCCCACGATCTCCAAGGCATACTCCGCCTGTTCACGCCGCTGCGCGCGCGAAAGCGGCTGCAGATTGAGCGGCAGCATCACGTTCTCGATCGCCGAGAGCACGGGCACCAAGTTGAAAGATTGAAACACGAATCCAACGTTCCGCGCCCGCCACTCCGCGAGCCGTGCACCCCGCAATTGGTCCACACGCGTGCCCGCCACGTGAACTTCGCCAGATTCGGGAACGTCCAATCCGCCGACTAGATTCAAGATCGTGGACTTGCCGGATCCGCTCGGCCCCATCAGCGCCACGAAGTCGGCTTCAGGAACCACGAAGTCCATGGCATCGAGGACCACCAGGGTTTCTCCGCCTCGGGTGTAGGTTTTGGTGACGCGCTTGAATTCAACTTGACTCATCATTTCTCCTTGCGTTGTACGGCGGCGCCGTCCTGGAGGCTGGGCGAAGGGTCCAGGATCACGAGTTCGCTGCCCTTGAGTCCAGAAGCCACCAGAGTCAGCCCGTCCGCGCGTTCCTCAGCCAGTTGGACCGTCCTGCGGATAGCGTAGCCGCTTTCGAATAGGAACACGGCTGATTCACTACCGCGCGCGATCGCGCGCGTGGGGACGAGCACCTGCACGGGATTCTCAGGTCCAGCCTCCATGGCCACGAACACCACACGCACACCCATTTCCGGCAAGATGCGATCGTCGCGGTCTAGAAACTCGCAGCGCAACTCCACGGTGGCCTTCACACGATCCGCCGTAGGCCAAATTTGGCGCACCTTTCCGCGATAGGCCTGTTCCGGAAATGCATCAAGATAGATCAGCACGGAGGCGTCCGCACGCGCTGCGCCAAGACTGGTCTGCGCCAGTTCCACTTGCACTTCCAAAGTGGAAAAATCCACCAAGGTGGCCACTGCCCCACGCGCGTTCGGTCCGGTGGCGCCGATCGCGCTCACCACTTCGCCGATCTCAGCGTTTTTGCGCGTGATCACACCGTCGAACGGAGCGCGCACGCTGCTCTTCTCGATCAACACTTCCACTTCGTAGGACGCCGCCAGCGCCGTGTCGAAACTCGCCTTAGCCGCAACCACCGCCGCCTCTTGCCCATGCGCGCCGGCCTTGGCTGCGGCCTCAGAAGCCTTGGCCTGATCGAGCGTCGCCGCCGCGTTCTCAAGCGCCGACTTGCGCTCGTCACCGCTCTCCACGAGCGAGAGCAGGCGGTCGTACTCGATTTGCGCCCAGGTGCGCTCGGCATGCACGCGCGCAACCTCGGCCGTTGCGCGCAGCAACTCCTGCTCTGCGCGCTGCACGTCGGCCGCGCTCACGGCCTCGGCATGCCGACTTCGGGCCAGCGCCGCTTCGTATTGCGTGGTGTCCAGCCGGGCCACCAAATCTCCGGCGCGCACGCGAGTTCCCTCTTCCACGGGCAACTCCACCAAACGACCCTGAATGTCGGTGGACAGGGCCGCTTGCTTGCGCGCCACCACGTAGCCGTTCGCGGCCACTCCGCTCTGTGCCGCCGCGCCGCCGATGCGCTGCACGCGCCCAAGTTCCACCCACGGTCCCGAATCCGAAGCGCTGAACCATCCGCGTGCCAATCCAAGCCAGGCTCCTCCGGCGATCACCACCACGAGCAGGAGCCAAGGCAGAACGCCGGCCCGCCGCGCGGGCGCCGCGCTGCGATCAATCTTCACCCGCGAGAGGTCCGGCACGCTATCAGCCACAGCGGAATCATAGGACCAACCGCATTGCGGTCCCATGCTCTGCCGGACTATCCACCCCGCAGGGCGGTCACCATGGCACGGACGTTTTCTGCCTGCGTCGGCAGACCGTAGCGCGGCTTGGCGCTGAAGTGGACCGCGCGCGCGCCGGTCACGCGCACCAACTCTGCAACGCTGTGGGCGCGCACTCCGCCGCCCGGCATCAATTCCATGCGCTCCCCAGCCTGACGCAGGAGGTCCGCGAGCCGGGTACGACCCTGATCCACGCCGCGTGGGTCCCCGGAGGTGAGCAGCCGTGCGCATCCGCAGGTGATGAGTTGCTCAAGCGCGGTGGCTTGATCCGTCACGGAGTCGAAGGCGCGGTGAAAGATGAGCGGCAACGGCGCCACGACGTCCACCAGCCGCTGCACGGCCGCGCAATTCACGGTGCCATCGTCGAGCAAGGCGCCACAGACCACGCCGTCGGCACCAGCGGCCTTGAGCGTGCGCGCTTGCGCTGCCATTTCCTCGATTTCTTCTGAATCAAGCACGAAGCCGCCCGCGCGCAGGCGCAGCATCACCATGACGGGCAAATCCACCGCCGTGCGCACGGCTCGCAACAAATCCATGGGCGGAGTCAACCCGCCTTGCTCGAGCGCCGTGCAGAGCTCTAGCCGGTCAGCGCCGCCCGCAACGGCCGCGCGAGCGTCCACGAGGCTCTCCACGCACACTTCGGCCGTCACGTAGAATCGTTCCATGATGCGTGCCGCACTTGCGTGGGCTGCGCTGGCTCTGCTCCCAGCCTGCGCGTCCTCAGTCTACGTCCAGGCCAACGTGCAAGGCTACGGAGTCGACGCGCAGACCCTCGGTGCAATTCACGCGATGCGCATCGTCAGTGAACCGGATGCGGAAAATCCCCTACGGGACAACGCCGTGGCCGAGCTCGCCGCTGCAGAGTTGAGCCTGCATGGCCTCATGCTGGATGCAACCGCCGACGTCGAGCTGCTGGCCACGACCTCGGTGAGCGAAGCAACGCAGTGGATTCCGCCCCAGACGCGGGTGATGCACAGCTATCACCCCGGTATGAGTCGGCGCTATCGCATCTTGGATGAGAAGGGAGAGCGGTGGATTCAGGTTTATGAGCCCGGTGAGTGGTGGCCCGAGACCTGGACGACGGGCGGCTACACCGAGCGGGTCTTCACGCATCGCGCAGAAATTCGGCTACGTGACTCCGCAGGCCGCGTGCTCTGGCAAGGCGAACTCAGCGCCGTGGGGCCCAGCGGAGACTTTCTTGCGGTCATGCGCAGTTGCATGCCTCTGCTCTTCGACGAATATCCCGCGCCGAGCGGGCAGCCCGCTGACCGCATGATCGCGCTGCCGACTTCGCGCTGAGTTCAGCGGCGGCCGAAGCTGCGCGACACCATGTAGAGGCATCCTGGAATCACCACCACCAGCATGCGGAACCACGAAGCAGCGCTGAAGTACTGCGGTGCGAAGACCGCAACGAGTAACAAGCCCACCGTCAGCGCAATGAAAATGATGGTGAGGATTTTTGCAATAGGTCGCTCGTAGAAGGAGCGGCGGCGCTTCGGCACCGGGGGCGGGAGCCGAGGCGGGCCCGACAGGGCGGGCGACGGCAGCGGCGTCACCGGCGGCAGTTCGCCACCGACGTTGCGCTCCAACTCCGTGGCGAAGGCAGAAAACTCCGAATCACTCGGACGATCGTTTGCCTCGCGGAACCGCATGCGATAGCCGTCGCGCATCCGCAGTTCCACGAACCTGCGCTCGCCCACTCCACGCACTTGATCCGCGTCCACTATCCAGGATTCGATTTGATCCCAACGGTAGCGCTTCTCCCCGCCACCTTTGGGTTTCCCTTGCGCGTCCAACAGAGTTTCGCGCACGCCTTCGGAACTGACTCCGTACTCGGCGCGAGTCGTCATCTTCCAAGTGAGCCAGAGCATCGGCAGCACCAAACCCGCGGCTCCGCCCAGCGGATTGCCGAGCGTGACTACCAGCCCCACGAGCATGCCGCCCATGCCCGCGACCCACATGAGCCAGAGCATGCGCGAGCCGCGGCCTCCGGGGAGCGTCCGCACGCGAAAGACCGTCTCCTGCGGATATTCCTTCATTGCGCTCGGTACGGCCTGAATTCATCGCATGCACGCCAAGCAGGACTCATGGCGAACACGACACGCACTAGAACAAGCTGCGCAAAGCGAGCAGGAGTCCGAAGACAAACAGCGGAATCCCGATCGGCGCGCCCGCCACCGTCATGGTGAGGATCACGCCGGTCACCATCAGCGCGAGTGCGAGCAATGCACAGACCAGGCGACCGGCAACGCGCAACACCCAACCCACCACGTCCCACACCAAAGCGAATGGCCACAAGTACCAAGGCGAACGGGCAACGGCGCTCATGTTCTGGTCTGCATGCTAACGCGCGCGCGCAACTCCTCGAGGTCCGCGGGCAGCGGCGCGACCACCTCGACCTCTTTTCCGCTGCGTGGATGGCGAAAGCACAACTTCCATGCGTGCAGCGCCACTCTGCGCGAACGGAAGGCCACCACCGCCGACCGCCCGCGCGCGTACTTGCGCTCCCCCACCAAGGGATGTCCGGCATGCGCGCAGTGCACGCGAATTTGGTTGAGGCGTCCAGTCACGAGGTCCACCTCTAACTCAGTCGCAGACGCATGCACGGCAATGGCGCGCCAGCGAGTTTCCGCGGGTTGCCCGCGCGGATTCACTTCCGCTCTTCCTTTTTGTTCGAGTAGTCGCTCCTGGAACACACCTTCCCGTGCGCGCATTCTGCCTGAGGCCATGGCCCAGTAGGTTTTATGGAGCGCGCGCGTGCGGAAGAGTTCCTCCAATGCCGCGCGAGTCTCCGGATCCCGCGCAAACATGATGGCACCGGAGGTTTCCCGGTCCAGACGATGCACCGGCAGCGGCCCGAGTCCGGCGGCGCGCAGATCGTCCAGCAAACTGCGCGCGGCCACGCCAGGAGCAGGCACGCTCAGCCTTCCGGCGGGCTTGTCCGCGACGAGCAAGCAGTCGTCTTGGTACAGGATTCGAACCTCCGCCGCCATGTGCGGGAATCCTAACTCGTGCGGGCTGTCGAGACGATCAGTCGGCTGCGA
>CAZCXL010000017.1:4954-16978 GCA_964502625.1 uncultured Planctomycetales bacterium
CGAGCGCCCGCTCGGTCTGCCGCTGGTGAATCCAGCGCACTTCACGCACCGCAGGCTCCCCCAGAAGCGCGGCATGGATCGCGTCGGCAAGGGCGCGATCCATGGCGGGCTGAGGCAGGACCAAGGAGGCCAGCCATGATCGAGAGCGCGCCACTTCGATCATCCACTGCTCCGTTCCCACCTTACTCACACGAATCTGATGCGATTCATGACCGCTTCGGCACTCCATGCACCAACCTTCCACCGCGTAGCTGGGTTTACCCAAGGTGTATTCAGCGCATTGCAGACGCGCGCGCAACCACTCCGCCAAGTCCTCGCCGTAGGCGTAGGGTGAGGTCCAGCGCGGACTGGCCTGAGATCCATTGAAAAGATTGGAACGGAAGCGGAGCTGATTGGCGAACATGGCGGTGGAGCAGGGAACTCCCCCCCTTGGCGGCTGTGCCATGCCTAGTCTTGAGTCGAAGGCTCGCGCCGACGCAGGGCGAGTGGCAGCCCTAGAACCAACACGCCGAGGCCGCGCAGCGCATGCGCGGGTTCACGCACGACCAGGAAGACGGAGGAACCGAGCGTCGCCAGCAGAAAAATCGCTGGAATCCAAGGCCAGCCGGGAACGGGGACGGCTTGCGATCCCCGGCGCATGCGCAGCGCCATGAGCGCAAGGATGGTGGCGGCGGCACAGAGGCCGAGCAAGAAACCGATGGAGGCCAACAGGTCGCGCAGATTCGTGATCCACACCAAAAGCAGAGCCAAGGCGCATTGCAGCAGCGTGGCCGCGAACGGCGCTGCGCCGGCGCGCGACGGAGCCAACCAAGCCGGAAGCACGCGGTCTTGTGCCATGCGCGCCGCCACGCGCGGCCCGGATTGAATCAATGCAGACAGGGATGTCAGGAGCGCCAAGGCCGCGGCCGCGCGCACCAAGAGCGGCGCGGGGTCACCGAGGGCTTCGGCCGCCGCGGCAACGACGTCGGCGCGGCCGGCGAGCAGGCCTGCAGGCGCGGAAGCCAGCACCACCAGGTGCAGTGCAAGGTAAAGCGCGGCGACCACACCCAAGCCCAAGAGCAGTGCCCGCGGCAGGTTGCGCGCGGGATCTCGAACTTCGGCGCCAAGATAAACCGCCGCATTCCAACCGGAATAGGAAAAGGAAACCCAGACCAGACTTGCGGCAAAGGCGGCGAACACCGGCTCAGGCAGCGACACGGTGGCAGCCGTCGTGGAGGGAGCGGCGCCGTGCGCGATCAGAACCACAGCGCCCAGAATGATGAAGGTGAGCAGCGCGCCCAACTTCGCCAGTACCGCGCAGTTCTGCACCCAGATTCCCGGCGCCACGCGCAATCCATGCAGAGCTCCCGCCGCGCAAATGGCGACAGTGCCGATCCATTCAGCGCGAACGCCTTCACCGAGCGCGGGCCCGAGATAAGCCTGCAGACCCAGCGCCGCGGCAGCGGCCGGGGCCGCGAAACCTGCGAGCAACGAAACCCATCCGGCCAGAAAGCCCGCGACGGGATGCGCGGCTTGGGAAAGATAGTGGTACTCCCCTCCCGATCCCGGAAGCGCGCGCGCCACTGCTCCGTAGCAAAGGGCTCCGCAGAGCGCGATGAGCGCGCCGACTACCCAGGCCGCAAGCACCCATGAGGGCGAGCCCAAGTCAGCGAGCAGAAAACCGGAAGTAGTGAAGACACCGGCACCAACCATGGACGCCACGACGATGGCGGAGGCGCTGCCGAGACCGATCCCCGCGCGGCCGGACTCAGCCGGAGCGCTTCGACTCCTCACTTGCGAAAGCGCAGCAGGTAGTTCTCTGCCAAACCCGGCACCTTGGGTTCATCCAAGAACTGGAAGCCAGCCTCTTCAATTTCCGCGCGAAACACTTCCTTACCGGCGCGTACGTGATCGAGCAGCCAAGGGCTGCTGACTCCTTCGATGCGGACGAAGTCCACCACGACGAACATTCCACCGGGCTTGAGCGCGCGCCGAATCGAAGCAAGGGTGCTCTGCGGGTACTCGAAATGATGATAAGTATCGCAGAGGAAAACCACGTCCACCGAACGCGCGGGCAGTTCCACACTGCGATCCGTGCAAGCCACGATCTCCACGCTCTGCCAGCCTTCGGCGGCGTCGCGTGCCGCAAGATGGCCGAGGAAGGCGTCGGAGAGGTCCACGGCGAACACTTTGCCTTCGGGACCCACGGCTTGGTCGAAGATAGGTTCGAACAGTCCGGTGCCTGCGCCGACGTCCGCAATCGCCAAACCTGGACGCAGTCCACAGAAGGCCGCGATCGCGCCAAAGGAGCGCGCAATCTCGCGCGATTCGCCCTCGAAGCGTTGGATGTAGGTCTCCACCTTCAAGTCCTCCGCCAAGAAAGGCTCGTTGATGCCCGGCTTGACGCTGAGCTCCGCTGCCGGCGCGGAATCAGGGGCCACGCAAGCGCTGAGCGCAAGAGCGAGCAGAATCAGAAAGGTTGATCGAGGCTGGCGCAGAGCCATTGCACGTAGGGGGTTGCGGCGCGACAGCGCCCCGTGAACCAGTCTAAGAAGTCCGGGGCGCAGGCTGCGGCCTCATCCGCCGTGGAAACCACGCAAAAATCCTTGCGCTTGAGATCTTCAATGCAGGCGTGCTCGACGTCGAATCCGCGCGGCGGGCGCTTCAGGCTCTCGCCGCTGGTGCGCAACTCTGCCTTGGCAAGCGGCCGCTCACCCGCAACCCGCAACCATGCCGCGGGATCCCGCACGATTGTGGTGCGAATTTTGGCCAAGGCTTGAGCATCCGGGTGCCAGATTCCGGCGGCGAAAAAAACCTCACCGGGCTCCAAGTGGAGGTAAAAACCCGGGCAATGCACGTCCTCGGACTCCACGTGTGGAAAGTGCGCGGCAACGTGCGTCTTGTACGGACTCTTGTCTTTGGCGAAGCGCACGTCGCGATAGATGCGGAACATGGATCCCCCCACCGGCCTGGGATCTGCGAGAAAATGCGGGCTGAGCTTGCCGATGCGCAGCGCAAAATCCGCAATGAAGCGGAGCATCGGATCGCGCGCATGCGTGAGCCATTCCGCTTTGTGGGCTTCGAACCAGTCGCGGCGATTGTTGCGCTGCAAGGTGCGCAAGAAGCGGAAAGTCTCCTTGCTGAAGTAGGGCTGGGAAGGCGGCGCAGTTCGCGGAGCCGGCATGGCGCAAGTTTAGGCAGCCTGCGGCCCCCCCGGAGGGACTTGACGGCTTTCACTTTGTATGGCAAAGTAGTTTTCGTGAGCGACTCAAGCCCCACCCTGGATCCTGAACTTGCCGGCCTGGAGCGGCGCACTTGGCGCTACTTAGGTGACAACGGGCTCGCTGACGTGCTGCTCGGAGCAGCGCTCCTGTGCTTTGGCATCGGCATGGTGGCGGAATGGGGCATGCTCGCAGCACTCGGACCGGCGGTGTGCGTGATGAATTTCAAACCGCTGCATCAGCGCCTGATCGTGCCGCGGCGCGGGCAAGTGCGCCTACGACCGGAGCGGCGCAAGCTGCTCAAAAACGCCAAGGCGCGCATGGTGGTGCTGCAACTCGTGCTGGTGCTGGTGGGCGTTGGCGCGTGGCAAATCATGGAATCCGAGGCTGCGCGTGAGCGGTTGAAGGACGTCATGCCCTTGGTGGTCATGCTGCCCTTTCCCATCTTGCTTGCTCTGATCGGCCGCTGGTTCGACGTGCCGCGCTTCAATGCGCAAGCAGTAATCTTGCTCACCATCGTTCTCGCGCTCTACTTCGTCGGCACGGAAGCGGGGTGGCCGCTCGTGATTTCGGGCGGACTGTTGGTTGGGCACGGCGCACTGCTGCTGATCCGCTTCTTCCGTGCCCATCCGCAATCGAACGTTGCATGAGCGTGCGTCGCCGACGGAAGACGCCGGAGCTCGTGGCTAGCGCTGCGGAAGGATTGACGCAGTTAGACCGCTTGGTGCACGAGCCAGCGCGATTGGCGATCCTCGCAATTCTTGCGGTGGTGGAAGAGGCCGACTTCGTGTTCCTACAGAATCAGGCGGGGCTGACCGCGGGGAATCTGGCCACACATCTGGCGCGCTTGGAGGAAGCGGGTTTCGTGGAGTCGCGCAAGATCTTCGAAGGCAAAAAGCCCTGCACGATCCTGAAGTTGACCGCCGCAGGAAGCGCCGCGCTCACCGCCTGGCGCAAGAACCTGGGACGGCTGATGGATTTGCTGCCTTAATCCTGCCTCACGTTGCGCATCTGCGCCGCCACGGCAGCGTCTTCCGGACGTTTCGTCGCCTCCAAACCTCGCGCCGCACCCTCGCGATCGGCAGCGCTCTTGTTCTGACCGAGCTTGGCCTTGCCGGTCCACTGTTCGACACGCATCTCGAAACCCACGATGCCTCCGAGCAGCGATGCTTGCCGCTGCGCCGCCTCGGGAGTCGGCGATTGCGCGCCCCACTCCGGATCGAAGCGTTCCGCCATGCGCCGCAAGAGTGCCCGCAACCACGAGGCATCTTGCACCGCGCGAGGTCGCCCGCTCGCGTGCGCAGCGAGGTAGTTCCAGGTCGGGACTTCATTCGCACTCAGGTACCAGCGCGGTGAGACGTACGCGTGCGGTCCGCGAAACACCGCCATGGAGGCACGCTCACCATCCCATGCCTGCCAATGCGGATTCGCGCGCGCGACGTGACCGCGCAGCCAAGCAACGCCGCTCTCTTCCTCCAGCAGCAAGGGCAAATGAGTTGCGAAGGGCGCACCCTTCAGTTCGGAACAGAGCAGGGCGAACGGATGCGCGCGAACGAGCGGAGCAATCAGCTCGGAATCAAGTCGGGCGTAGGCAGGCACGTACATGGCCGCACCCAGTATCGCAGTCCGAGGGCGTGGAGACCCTTCCGGTGTTAGATTGCCGTGGTGAACCGATTGCTCTGGGTGTTCGTGGCTGCCGGTCTCGGACTTGCGGTCCAGGGGTTGATTCCCTCGGCACCGCGAGACGCCCGCGCTGCAGATCATGAATTCTCCGCCGCGCGTGCCCTCGCCGACGTCGACTTCCTCGCCGCTGCGCCGCGGCCGGTCGGCTCCGCGCATCATGAGGCGGCACGTCAGTTCCTTCTGGAGCGGCTGCGCGAACTGACGCCGGCCTGCGAAACACACGACTCCGTGGTGCAAGGAGTTCCGGTGGCCAACCTGCTCGCGCGCATTCCCGGGGACGGCTCCACTCCGGGAGCGATTCTGCTCGTCGCGCACTACGACTCCGTGGCCAGCGGTCCCGGCGCCGGCGACGACGCGCTCGGCTGCGCAGCGGTGCTCGAGATCGCGCGCGCGGCGCTCAGCGCCAGCGCGCCACGCGTTCGAGACTTGATCATCCTGCTCACGGACGGGGAAGAGATTGCGCTGCTCGGAGCACGCGCATTTCTCCAAGGCGGCGATGGCGGGCTACCGCCCCACCCTTGGGCAAGTGAGGTTGCGCTGGTTTTCAATTTCGAAGCGCGAGGCAGCGGCGGACCGGCCTGGATGTTTCAGACCGGCCGTCTCAATGGCGCATTGGTGGCCGCGCTGAGTCATTCCCCCTATCCCGCAGCTTCCTCATTGGCGAAGGCCGTGTACGAACGCATGCCGAACGACACGGACTTCACGGTTTTTCTGCGCGGTGGGATTACCGGATTGAACTTCGCCTGCATCGATCGATTCGCTTCGTACCACACCGCGCGCGACACACCCGCGCGCCTTGATCCGGGCACACTGCAGCACATGGGCGATCAAGGTCTCGCCGTGGCGAACTGGGCCCTCGCAGAGCCCGACGAGCTGCTCGCTCCCGACGCCGCGTACTTCAACATCTTCGGGCGCGCCTTCGTGCGCCATCCGCTCTCCTGGACTCCTGCGCTTGCAAGTCTGCCGCTGCTCGCGACCTTGGCTTGGGGCTGGCGACGCCGTGGATTGCTGCTCGGCATCGTGCCCGCGTTGCTGGCGGTGTTGCTCCCTGCCGCGCTCCTCTTCTCCCTGTGCCGCAGCATGCCCCGCATCTTCTCGCTCGCGAACTCACAGGGTTCCGATCTCGCATTCCGTGCGGGTGGGCTCGGGGTCAGCCTTGCCGTGGCGGGTGCCGCCTGCGCGCTGCTGCTGTGGTGCGAGCGCCGCTGGCCTTGGAGTGGAGCGGCTTTCGGCGGCATCGGATTGAGCCTGGTTGCGGCCGTGCTCTGCTCTTATGCGGTTCCCGAGGGCGCGTTTCTGTTCATGATTCCGGCGTTCGCCGTGCCGGCCGCGCTGCTGATCCGCAAACCAGGCTCAGGGATGCTGCTCGCGCGCGGGATTGCGATCGTCGCGGTGATCAGTCTCGCCGTTCCGTTCGCGTACACCTTACTTCTTGCGCTTGCGCTGCCCGGCGTCTTCGTACCGGCGGCCTTCCTCGCTCTCACCGCGATTCAATTGATTCCCCTTCTGCGTCCGGCACCCAAGAATTGACTCCGGGAAGCATGCGATAGAGCAATGCGTGATACACGCGGCGCGGCAGCAGACGGCGGAGTAAATAGAAGCTGCGCGCGTCCCGCGTCACAGCGAGACGCAGTGGTGGTTTGCGCTTCGCAACGCAGCGTAGGATTTGCTCGGCCACGCCTTCCGGAGTCGCGCGCGCGCTGCGCATGAGCCGCGCGATGAACGGTCCCATCCGCCGGTAATACTCCGCGTAGGCGCTGCGGTCTGGGTCGAGACCAGCGGGAGTCAGCACGTGGGTGAATGAATCGGAGCGAATGAAGCCGGGCTGAATGAGGGTCACGCGCACTCCCCATGGCCGCGCTTCATACCACAGAGCCTCGCTCGCGCCTTCCAGAGCCCACTTGCTCGCGGAATAGGAGCCCATGGTTGGCATCGCCATCATGCCGCTCACGCTGCTGACGTTGATGATGCGCCCCCAACGTTGTGCGCGCATGTGCGGCAGTACTAATCGCGTGAGCGCCAGCGGACCGAGGTGATTGACTTCTTGCTGCAAGCGTTCGTCCGCAGTGCTCATGTCCTCCAGAGTCGCGCGATAAGAGATGCCGGCGTTGTTGATCAGCACGTCCACGCCGCCCCAAAGTTTCTGCGCGTGACCGACTGCTGCGATGCGCTCGCTCTCGTCACTCACGTCGAGCGGGAAGCGGACGAGCCCTGCACCGTCATGAATCCCGGCGGCCTCCAGCCGGGAGAGCGAACTCGCGCGCGCAGTCACCAGCGCGCGGCACTCGCCGCGGGCCGCAGCTTCCGCGAGGCGGCGCGCCAGCGCGAGTCCGATTCCCGACGAACAGCCTGTCACTAAGAAGACCGGCGGGCCGTCGCGGGATCGGGTGGGAAAGCCCGGAGCTCGCAACAACCCGAGGATACTGGCCCCACCGGCTGGAGGAACGTGCACCTAACTCCTTTGTGAGCTTTAGGTTGCACGCTCCCCGGCTCATTTCCGCGCCCCCGGACTCAAGTGCCCGTCCCAACTCGACTTACTAGGCTTTTCCTCCAGTAGGTGGGGCCAGTATCTGTGGGGGTTCAGAGCACCTCCACCCACAACAAATTGGAGTCCAGCCAAACGCCGCCGGCGCGCGCGGCCACTTCCACGTAAACCGTCTTGCCGGAGAGCGTCGCGGGAATCGGGCCGCCGCTGAAGCTCAAGCTCCCGCCCGCGGTCACGCTGCCGGAACCGAGCACGCCAGCCCCGGTGCCAACGTTGAATCCGTGACCCGCGATGGTCGAGCCTGCTTGCGACATGCTGTAGACCATCCAGAACGGCGAAGCTGCAGGCGCATGCGTGCCGGTCCAGGCGACCGAGCCGCCGGGGTACGCGTAGGTGGAGCCCTTCAAGAAGATTCCATCTTGGCCGGCCACGCGCTTGCGCATCACCACGTTGTAGGCGCCGCCTGCCCCAGGAATGTAAGCAGTCGTGCCGAGCAGAATGTGCGTCACGTCGGAGTTGAGGCGAGCGCCATAACTAATGACGGTGGGATGGACCGCGTTCCACGGGAAGGGAATCTCGACGAGTTCCGTCGTGCCTGCGATCCGGTCGCGCAGGAAGTGCCCGACGCCGCTGTAGCCAGCCACCAACGAATTTGAGCAGTAGAAGACCACGTAGCGGCCATCGTCGGAGCAATGCGGGCGCGAAGATCCGAGACTGGTGTGGAGACCGAACTCGTCCACGCTGACCAACTCCACCGCGCCGGTGCTGCGGTCGCGCAAGAACGCATCCGGAGCGAAGTTCGTGTCGCTCGTCACCAAATCCGCGGCTCGGCTTTGAAAGGCGACGTAGCGGCCGTCATCGCTCAATTCGGCATATTCACTGTCTCCGGAGCCTTCGAATCCCGTGACAGGGCTCAGGCTTGCCATCTCGTTGATGCCCGTGGCCATGTCGCGCACGTAGACCTGCAGCCATGCACCCACGGAGAGTAGGGTGGCGGGGCCGTTGCTGTTGAAGGCGACGAGCGTTCCATCGGCGCTCATGCTCGGATGAAATCCGCGAATGTTGTCGGTGCCGAGATAGTTGACGCTCACGAGGCGGGTCACGTCTCCACTGCGATCGCGTTGATAGACGTCGGCAGAACTGTCGCCGTCAAAGGGTGAGAGATTCGTGGCGTAGGTGGCGAAGGCCACGAAATTGCCGTCGTCGCTCACGGTGGTAGCCTCAGGCACGACTCCCAGGTTTCCTTGCAATCCAAAATCCCCCACGCTCACGCGCTCGGTGACACCGAGCAGACGGTCGCGCAAGAAGAGGTCCTCCATGCTGTTAGTGTCTCCCACGACCAGATTGGTGGCCGCCGAAAGGAACACGACGAAGCGCCCGTTGTCGCTCACTACCGGCCAACGGGAGAGCGCGTTGCCTTGCACTCCTGCGGTGGAAACGCTGATCAACTCCACGGTGCCGAGCGTGCGATCGCGCAGGTAGACGTCGTAGGTGCCGTTGAGATCGCTCGGGCCGTAGTTCGTGCCGAGCGACTCGAAGACGACGAAGCGGGCGTTGTCGCTCATGCGAGCAGAGCCGGCATCGGCGTTGGAGAGGGTTCCGGCAGCGTTGACGTTGACGGTTTCCCAGGACGGCGACTGTTGGTCGGCCGTGAGGAGGAGCAGGACGGTGAGGATCGGGTTCATGGCTGTGTTCAGAAGGCCAGCGGAACCCAGGACCAGGACGGGACAAGAAATCCGGCTTAGCCGCTCCGAAGTCCCTTGCTGAGTTCCTCGGCCTCCGCATCCCTCCCAAGTCGCCGGAGCAACTTCACCAGACTGGAAAGCGTCGCCTGCAGAGCCGGATGGTCCGGTTTGACGTGCGCACGGCGGATCTGCAGTGCCTCCTGCAGGCAGCCCACGGCCTCTTCCTCCCCGCCATGCTCCGCCAAGAAGATCCCCAAGGAGTGCAAGGACATGGCCGTGTCCGGATGATCCGCTCCCGCGAACTGGCGCGTCAGCAGGAGGTGCTCCCGCAAAGTGGCTTCTGCCTCGGGCCGCTTTAGCCGCACGCGAACTTCTGCGAGTCCGGCAAAGGGTGAGAGGAAGGCCGCCGACATTTCGCCTACGGTCGCGCGGCGGGCGGTCACGGCGTCTTCGAGCAACCGCTCCGCCGCTTCCAGTTTTCCTTGCTTCAAAAACAGTGAGCCGAGGTTGCCCATCATGGCCACGGTGTGGCCGGAGTTCTCACCGTGCAGGGCGATCGTGCCCTCCAAGGAAGCCAGGAGCAGCGGCTCGGCATCGTCATAGCGTTTCGTGCGCCAGTAGAGATAGCCCAGATTGCCGCGGTTCTCCTGCTCCTCCGGGGATTCGGCGCCGTACAGATTCACGTGGCCAGCTTGGGCAAGCAGATACCAACGCTCGGCATCGTCAAATCGCGCCTGAGCGTTATAGAGGTGCGCCAATTTGTTCATCGCAGCCAAGGTGCGCTGATCCTCGGAGCCAAGGGACTGCAGCCGCAAACTTACGGCGTCGGAGAGCAAGGGCTCGGCTTCCGTGTAAGTGCCCAAGCCAAAATAGGCTTGCCCGATGGCCATCATCAACGCGGCGCGGGTTGCGGGATCGTCGGCCGGCTCGCGCCGCGCTTGCTCCGCGCCACGAGCGAGCACGTCGGCGAGAGTCAAGGATTCGCCTCGCCGACCGTCCGGAGTGGACGCTTCGAAGAGGCCGAGCAAGAACTTCTCAATGCTTTGCGCAGTCGCGGCCTGCACCCGGGCCTCAGTCGCTGACTGATCGGCATGCGCGCGGGCCGTTCGCGCATCCGCGAACAAAATGCTGATCACTACGAGCGCGAGCGCGCCGACGGTGAGCGCAGCCGTAGGCGCAGGACGGCGACGCATCCATGAAGCGACTCTTAGAAAGGGGCCAGGCGGGCGCGCCAGCACCGGTTGGCGCTCGAGCCACCGCCGCAGGTCGGCGGCGAAGGCTGCCATGTCGGCGTAGCGGCGGGCTGGATTCTTGGCGAGCGCCTTCTGACAGATCACTGCGAGGTCGCGCGGAATTTGCGAGCGCAAACGGCGCGGATCGGGAGGATCCTCGAGCAGAATGCGACCGACGACTTGTTCGCGCGTGTCTCCAGGGAAGGGCAGAGCGAGCGTCAGCGCCTCATAGAGTGTGGCGCCGAGCGCAAACACGTCGGTGCGGCGGTCGGGAGGCAAACGGCGAGCAGCCACTTGCTCGGGGCTCATGTAGTAATGTGTTCCCAGGTATTCGCCGGTTCGCGCCAGCGCGGATTCCTCGGCCGCGACCGCGAGTCCGAAGTCGGCGATTTTGGGGTGATGCTCGTCAGCCAGCAGAATGTTTCCTGGTTTGACGTCGAGGTGCAGGACGCCGGCCTCGTGGGCGGCATGCAAGGACTCAGCCGCGCGCGCGATGAGTCGCGCCGCTTCATCGAAGTGTTCTGGAGAAAGTTTGCGCAGCGCCCTGCGGCGCTCGATCCAATCTGCCAGGGTCGCTCCTCCTGGAACGAGTTCTTGCGCGATGTAGTGGCGTCCGTCTTGCTCACCGATCGCATGTACCGTCACGATTCCGGTGTGCGCCAACCGACCGCCAACTTGGGCTTCGCGCTGAAACCGCTCGATCCATCGTTCCGAGAGCCCCAGGTGAGAGTGCAGGAGCTTCAGGGCCACGCGGCGGTTGAGTGAGACTTGCCGCGCCTCCCAAACTTCTCCCATTCCGCCTCTCCCAATCTCGCGAATCAGTTCATAATCGCCGAGCCGCACCGGCGGAGTGGAAGCGTCTTGCGCAGTTCCAGCGTTGCGCAACGATTCATAATCCGCGAGGATCGCGAGGAACTCCTCGCGCACTCCTTCGGGAAGCCCCACGGCAGTATCCTCAGCACTCGAACTTCTTCCGAGTTTTTGTGCGCGCAAAAAAGTGCGGAATGCTTCCTCAGCGGCGAGCCGGATGCGTTCGGAGGGATCAGACATGCGGTTCCTCGTGGTTCCGGCCCGCGATCTCCCGTGCGCGCGCAATCGCGCGTTGTACGGCCTTGCGCGCCGACTCCGGCGCGAGCTGCACCTCTGCGCCGAGTTCCTCCCAACTTGCGCCGTCCAGCCAGCGCCTGAGCAACTGACCTTCGCGCTCGGGCAGCCGGCCGATCACGATCGCAAGACGCGCATGGTCCTCATGGAGACCGGCCTCGGTCGCCGGAGAAGGACCGCGGGCGGCGGCGACGAGATCCGGATCGTGCCCCTCGCTGCGGAGATCGTCGCGACGGCTCGCCGAGGCGTGCAGACGTGCCCGATCCGTCGCCTTCCAACGCAACCGAGTGGCGAACAAGGCGAGAAACTGCCCTCGCGAGTCGAACTCGAACTCATACAGCTCTGGCCAAAGGTCACCGGCGACCGATTGCACGAGATCTCCGGTGTCCAAGAAACGGCGCAACATCGGGCCGGCCAATCCGCGTCCGGCGCGCTGCATTTCCAGCAACAACCAACGCGCAAACTCTTCCGCCACCTCAGGATCCTCGCGGGCTGCGTGATGCGCGACGCCTAGCACTGCGTCCTCCAACTCGGAACCAGCACGCAGACGGGCGAGGCCGAGCGCCGCGGCGTCAGGCGCTGCGAATAATCGCTCCCCCGCCGGCCCCAGCACGGTCGCCGCACAGGCGCGCAAG
>CAZCXL010000018.1:0-16849 GCA_964502625.1 uncultured Planctomycetales bacterium
ACCGCGAGCAGGTCTGCGAGCACGCCGTGGATCCAAGTGTGACACCAATGGCGCTTGGTGTTGAGCAAGCCGCCGAATGCATTCTTGATCGAACCGGTCGTGGTGGTGTAGATGTGGGTCTTGACGGTCGGGAAGTGCACTACCGATTTGCCGCGAAACATTTGCGGGAAGGCCAAGCCTTCGGGATAAACCCGGTCCAGCCAGGGCGTGGCCGCGCGCGGGCGCATGTTTTCCCAAACCACGCTCTCCGGTTCGTTGACGAAGCGTTGAGGAATGCCGTAGCGATCGTAGATCGGCTGCAACTTCAGATTGCGCAGGCCGCTATGCGGATCCGTGACGACCGTGTCGTTGTGCACGGCGATCAAATCCCGTCCTTGCGCGCGCAACCAGCGCACCGCCCCTTCAAGTTGCCACGGTGTCGTGTTCGCCGAGAGAAAGGGCAAGTGCCAGGTGATGTTGTCCTTGAGAATCACGGGCGCGCCCGCAGGCAGCGCTTGCGCGGCGCCGGCGAGTTCCATCGCACGCGCCACGTCATCGAGCACGGTTGCGGGCCGCGTGCGCACGATCGCGACGCGGCTGCGGGCCGCGTGCTCAGGCATAGATCACCCAGCCGGCGACCGCGAGATAACCGAGCGCGGCGACCACGATCGGCGGATCCATGGTCGCGATCAGATCGGGCCGCTGGCCCTGCGCATGGCGGTAGACGAGATGCAGATAGCGCAACACGCCATAAAACGCGAAGGGTAAGGTCCAGACCATGCCGGGCGCACCGGCGCGTGACTTCACGGCCTCGCTCACTGCAGTGCTGCCCTCGGCCAGGATCGAAGCCGGCAGCAGCGTGTACATGGTGTAGGTCACGAGCAAGGCTGCCGCGAGCACGCCGACCATCATGTCGGTGCCCTGGCCGCGATACTCCTCAAGCACGGGACGCTGCGCATGGCTGTCGGTTGCGGCGGGTGCGGACAGGGTGTCGGGCAGACTTGCTGCTTCGGCGCGCCGCTTGCAGAGTGCAAGGAAGAGCGCGAGTTGGACGGTGCACGCAACCAGCCATGGCGACAGCCAAGCGTCGATCGCCCACACGCCCGCGAGCACGCGCAGGGAGAATCCCGCGGCGATGCAGAACACGTCGAGAAGGACGACGTGCTTGAGGCGCAGACTGTAGGCCGCCTGCAGCGCCAAATAGATGAGGAGCGCGTAGAGCGCGCGACCGAGCCATGCAGCCACGGCAATGCTTCCACCCGCGAGCAGCGCGGCCACCACCAGCGCAGTCGCGACGGAGACGGTGCCTGCGGCGATCGGGCGCCTGCACTTCTCTGGGTGCGCGCGATCGCGCTCGCGATCGATCACGTCGTTCACGAGATAGACCGCTGAAGCCGCCGCGCAGAAGGCGGCGAAAGCCGCGAGCGCGCGCAGCAGGGTCTCAGGTTCGCCGGCCGAGCCGCTGAAGGCCAAGCCCGCGAAGACCACGAGGTTCTTCGCCCACTGGCGAATGCGCAGGGCGCGCAGGAGAGGCGGCATCGGGAAAGATTAACGGGGGCGAGCGCGAGAACCGACAGGTTCGGAGCGAAGTGGTTGCCAGGCGCGGATGGCGCAGCGCCAACGAGCCCAACCGGAGAGGCGAGGCGGGCGTCGGAAGAGATCGCGACGCGGATCTGCGATCTGAGCGAGGAGCAGGCGCGAGCGCAGGACGGCCGCCCGCAGGCCGCGGCGGAGCCGCGCCCCGACGAGCTCGCAGACGGGCAGGCCTTGGACGAGCATCTCGCCGGCCCATGCGGCCTCTTGGCTGAGAAATGCATGCACGGCAGGAGTCCGCACTCCATTCAGGAGTTCCGTGCGACTGCATTCACAGCGCTCGAGGTCGGAGAGCGGAAAGTAGTTGCGTCCTGCGGCGGCGTGGCGCGGCAGTTCCGTGAGCATGCGCACCAGCACGAATCCGCAGGCGAGGCGTTCGGCGGGAGGCAGAGTCTCTCCGTCCAAGCGCTGGTTCATGGTCAGCCCCAGTTGCGAAAAGGCGGAGGCTCGTGGGTGCAGCCACGCGAGAAGTTCGCCGCGGTTCGGGGGATCGAGTGGCATCGGGTGCTCCATGAGGTTGAGCAGTCCGCGCAGATCTTCATGCGCGATTTCACCGGCTGCGGTTGCGGCTACCAAGGCGAGCAAGAGTGGGCCGTCGGGGCGGCCACGCATCGCTTCTTCGAAGGCCTTGCGGTACTCGGTACCCACTTCACGCGCGGGACCGAGTGCATTGGCGAGCAGTGGATCAAGGGCGCGCAGCAGCCCCCGCGGCATCAAAACAGGACCCGGATAGAGGTCGCCGGCGTGTCGCCGTGCCTCCCTGGTCGCAAATCGTCTTGCATGGCCGAAATCCACTACGGCATCATGGTGGCGTCCGCCTCTGCAGGCGGCAACAGCCAGTGGGAGAAAGCCCGCATCTCGAACCCATCCGTGATCCGGCTCCCGCCTCGGCGGACTGGGCTGCCTTGGTCGCGCACGACGTGCGCAACTTGCTTGCCGCGGCCGGTGGAATCAGCGAAGTTCTCGAATGTGAGACCGCGGATCCGGCCGCCGCCGAACGCCTTCGCGCCCTGCGCTTTCAGATTTTTCACGCAGAAACCCTACTGGAGGACCTGATCGTGCGCAGCCTCGGCCGGCCGCGGCCGATGGGGGAGGTGGACCTGGAGGTGGTGGCCCAGCAAGCCAATGCATCGGTGCGTGCCCGCGCGGGTCGCGCCCTGCAGGTGGAGGTCGTGGGGCCAGAGCAGCGCCTGATCGTGCGCGGCCGTGAGAACGATTTGGTGCGCGCGCTCTGCAACCTGATGTGGAACGCGCTCGACGCCATGCGCGCGAGCGCGCAGACCGCCCCGCGCTTGGACGTGAGTTGGGGACTTGCGGGCGAGGCTCCCTTCCTGCAAGTGCGCGACTATGGCCCCGGATTGCCCGCCGGATTCCTGGGGCGGCGCGCGCTGAGCGCCACGACTCCCGACGGCCGGATCCACGGCCTTGGACTGGCTTCGGTGCGCCACGTGTTGAGCGAGCACGGCGGCGTCCTGGTGGCGGAAGCCGCCCCCGGCGGGCTTGGAACCGTGATGCGAATGCACTTCGGAATGCAGCGCGAGTTGGCCTTCGACGCCTGAGCGGAAATACCGCCCCGAACCCGTAATATGGGTTCCGAGCCTGCGTTCATGCCCCAACCGCCCCGCACTACCCCGCGCGAGATCCCTCTGCAGGAAGTGGATGACGTTGTCATTCGCTTCGCCGGCGACTCCGGCGATGGCATGCAGTTGACCGGAACGCAGTTCACGCAGACCGCCGCGCTGCTCGGCAACGATCTTGCGACGTTCCCGGACTATCCCGCCGAGATTCGGGCGCCTGCGGGAACCACCTACGGCGTGTCGGGCTATCAAGTGCGATTGGCGTCGAGCGACATCCACACTCCGGGCGACGCGCCCGACGTGCTGGTGGCCATGAATCCGGCCGCGCTGAAGGTGAATCTCGCCGATCTGCGCGAAGGCGGCATGTTGATCGTCAACACGGGCGCCTTCGACGCGAACAACCTGAAGAAGGCCGGATACGTCGGCAATCCGCTCGAAGACCCCGATCTTGCGGAGCATTACAGGGTGGTCGCCGTGGATCTCGAGGACGCGACGATTCGCGCCTTGGAAGGCATGGGTCTGAGCAACAAGGAAGCCTTGCGCTGCAAGAACATGGTGGCGCTCGGCATGCTCTATTACGCCTATTCGCGGCCGCTCACCACGAGCGAGAACTGGTTGACGCAGAAGTTTTCTAAGAAGCCGGAGATTCTGGAGGCCAACTTGCGCGCATTGCGCGCGGGGCACGCCATCGCCGAGAACCAGGAGTTGTTCACCGTGAAGTACACGGTCGCGAAGGCGTCCCTTCCGCCCGGCACCTATCGCAACATCATGGGCAACCAGGCGCTTGCGATGGGACTGGTCGCGGCGTCGAAACTCGCGGGCCTGCGGCTGTTCTACGGTTCGTATCCGATCACGCCGGCCTCCGACATCCTTCACAATCTGTCGCGCTACAAAAACTATGGCGTGCTCACCTTCCAGGCGGAAGACGAGATCGCGGCCATCACCTCGGCGCTCGGCGCGGCCTACGGCGGCGCATTAGGAGTGACCGGAACCAGCGGTCCCGGTCTAGCGCTGAAGACCGAGGCGCTCGGTCTCGCGGTCATGACCGAGTTACCGCTGGTGGTGGTGGACGTGCAGCGCGGCGGTCCGAGCACCGGCCTGCCCACGAAGACCGAACAGGCGGATCTCTTGCAGGCGGTCTTCGGCCGCAACAGCGAAGCGCCGCTGCCGGTGGTGGCTGCGGCGACGCCTGCGGATTGCTTCGCCGCAGCAATCGAAGCCGCGCGCATTGCGCTCACCTACATGACGCCGGTGATTTTGCTCTCCGACGGTTACATCGCGAACGGTTCCGAACCGTTCCTCGTGCCGGACGTCGCTTCGCTGCCCCGCATCCCCGTGCATCATCCGCAGGCTTCGCCGGACTTCCGCCCCTACGCGCGTGATCCGGAAACCTTGGCGCGGCCTTGGGCGATTCCTGGCACCGCCGGACTTGAGCACCGTATCGGCGGCATCGAAAAGGCAGACGTTACTGGCCACATTTCTTACGACCCGCTCAACCACGAGAAGATGGTCGGACTCCGTGAAGCCAAGGTGATGGGCGTGGCGAAGTCTTATCCGGCAACGACCGTCTTCGGTGACGCTGATGCAGAGCTCTGCCTTCTGGGCTGGGGCTCTACGTATGGCGCGGTGCATGGCGCAGTGATGCGCGCGCGCGCTCAGGGCCTCAAAGTGGGCCAAGTGCACTTGCGGAACGTCTGGCCCTTGCCCTTGGATCTCGGCCCCGTGTTGAAACGTTTCCGCAAGGTTGTGATTCCGGAAATGAACCGCGGTCATCTCTGGCGGCTCGTGCGCTCCGAGCTGCTGGTGGACGCGGTGCGGATGCCCAAGGTGCAAGGCCGTCCCTTCACTGCGGGCGAACTGTTGCAGCGCATTCAGGAGGAACTCGCATGACTGCATCCGCCGCAACTGCCTACACCAAAAAAGATTTCGTTACGGACCAGGAGGTGCGTTGGTGCCCCGGATGCGGGGACTACGCAATTCTCAACGGCGTGCAGCAAGCCTTTGCGGGCTTCGGTGTGCCAAAGGAGAAACTGGTGATCGTGTCGGGAATCGGCTGCTCCAGCCGATTTCCCTATTACATGGACGTGTTCGGATTCCACACCATCCACGGTCGTGCGCCCGCAGTCGCGAGTGGTCTCAAGATCTCGCGGCCGGACCTGGAAGTCTGGGTAGTGACCGGCGATGGCGACGCGCTCTCCATCGGAGGCAACCATTTGATTCACGCGATGCGCCGCAACATGGACCTCAAGGTCCTGTTGTTCAACAACCGCATCTACGGACTGACCAAGGGTCAGTACTCGCCCACGACTCTGCCCGGACTCAAGACACCGTCCACGCCAATGGGCTCGCTCGACGCGCCCTTCAATCCGATTGCCGTGGCCTTGGGCGCGGGCGCGACTTTCGTCGCGCGCACCGTGGACACCCAAATTCCACACCTCAGGCGCATCGTGGAAGCAGCGCATGCTCATAAAGGCTTCGCTTTCATTGAAATCCTGCAAAATTGCGTGATCTTCCACGACGGCGCCTTCGATCACCTGGCGGCGAAGGAGGTGCGCGATGATCGCTTGGTGGACCTGCGTCCTGGCGAGCCCTTGACCTATGGCAAGGGCGGCGCCCACGGGCTGCGCTTCACGCCGAACGCTATCGAGGTGTGCGATCCCGCCGCGGCCGATCTGTGGAACGTTTCCGAGCCGAGCGGCGCTTCGGCGTATCGCATCTGCCAGGGCGACGAGCGCGGCGAGCTACCGGTCCCGATCGGAATCTTCCGCTCGGTGCTGCGCCCCACGCTCGACGCGCAGGCGAATGAACAACTTGCGTCGGCCCAGTTGGCTGGCGGAACGGGAACGTTGCAGTCACTGCTCGCCGCCGGCGAGACCTGGGTCGTCGCCTGAGCAGCAGGTTCCTGAGCCCGAAGATCTAGGCCTTGACGCCCGTGGGGGCGCCGATTGCCGTCATACTGGCCGCAGGCAAGATGCGCGCCGGAAGGAAGGGTTCGGACTCACTTGTGGCAGGACGGGTGCCGACTGCCCAGGCGGCGGCGAGTCGGCCGACGGCGTAACCACAGCTGATGCCGTGGCCGCCTAAGGCAGCAGCCCAGTAGAGCCCGACGGCGCGGGGATCCGGCCCAATGAGGAAGCGTTGATCGTCGGCGAAGGTGCGCGTGGCCGCCCAGAAGTGCGCGGTCTGTGCCCCGAGGAAGGCGGGTAGCCAGCGCTGTGTTTTGCGCGCCAGGGCCTCGAGCACGACGGGTTGCGTGCGCTCGCCGTGCGCCGGCTCCACTTCTTCTTCGTCGCAGGCGGAGAGCAGCAAGCCACCGGATTCTGGCCGAAAATAGAATTCGTCGCCGAGGATCCAGACCACCGGTGCGCCGGGGTGCACTGCGGACAGCGGCGCGGTCACGAGCAGGTGGCGGCGCCGCGGATGCAGCTCCAGCGGCAGTCCTGCGGCGGCGGCAGGTTCGGCGGCCCAGGCTCCGCCCGCGAGCACGACGGCGTCGGCTTCGACGGCCTGCGGGGTCGGGGCGCCGGATCCAATCCATCGCACGCCGACGATCGCGCCACCGGAATCCCGCAACAGATCCACCACCTGCGCTCCCATGCGCAACTCTGCACCCGCCTGGCGCGCGCCGGAAAGGAAACCATGAAGGATAGCGTGCACGTCCAGGACCCCATCCTGCGGATGCAGCCAGCAGCGGGTTACGCCCGGCGCAAGTTGCGGCCAAGCTGAGTGCAGTCGCGTGAGCGGAACTTCCTGCGCCTCTTCATTGCAGCGCTCGTCCGTCGCCCAGAGCGCGAGCTCATCCGCAGATTCCGCGGTTGCGCAGAGCAGCGTGCCACAGGCGCGCAGCAGCGGATGGTCGGCGAAGCCCGCCGGAGGTTCGCGGTAGAAACGCGCGGAGTCGCGCGCGAGCGCGTGCAGACAGGGATCATGAATCGCCGTGCGCAGGATGGCGGCGTTCCGGGCCGTGGCGTGCGCGCCGGGTTGGCGTTCACACTCCAGCAGCACGACATCCGCGCCATGCTCGCGCGCGAGGCTCCACGCCGTAGCGGCACCAGCGATGCCGCCACCGACTACCACGACCTTCTTCCTCGCCATCGTTCTCGTATTCTAGGAGCCGTGCTGATCGCCATTCCCTTCCTCTGTCTCGGACTCTCTGCGCAAGCGGATCCTTATCGGATTCCGCTCGAAGGAGAGGACGCCCAACCTGCTGTGGTTTTCGATCAGGCGGCGTTGGACGCCAAAATGGCGGAAATCATGCCGCGTCTCGTCGAGATGCGCGGCTGGAAGTTCCACGAGCCCGTCGCGGCCGGCATCCAGAGCACAGAAGACTTCATGCTGTTCGCGGCGGCGAGCGCTGAAGAGGAATATGGACCGGAAGGATCCGCGGGCATGATGACCAGCGCGATCTTGTTCGGGTTAATTCCGGACGGTCAAGATCTTGACGCTGCAGTGAACGCGCTTTTGAGCGCCTCAGTGGGCGGTTACTACGATCCCAAGACTCGAAAGTTCTGGCTGATGAAGGGTTTCGCGGTCGGACCGCTTGCGGACATTCTCATGGCGCACGAGCTGCAGCACGCGCTCGATGACCAGCAATATCCGCTGGACGCGTTGATGAAGGTCAAGGGAAATTCAGACCGTGTCTTCGCCGTGCGGAGCGTGGTGGAAGGCAGCGCCACCTCGGCCATGAACCTCTACATGCTGCGCGCAGTGGAGGGCAACTGGATCCCGCCGGGAGAACTGTTCTCGGCGAACATGATCGGCGAGCAGATGAAAGCCATGAACGTGGCCCCGGTGGCCTTTGTCGCCTCTTTGATGCTTCCCTATCTGGAAGGGAACCTGTTCTTGGTTCGCGGCGGCAGCTTGCTCGAAGCTTTCGCTAAGTTGCCCTCCGATGCGGATCTTCGCCGGGCCTTTGAACAGCCGCCGCTCTCCAGCGAACAAATCTTGCACCCGGAGAAGTATTGGGATGTGCAGTTGCGAGATGATCCGCTGCGGGTGGAGGTTGCAGATCACAGCGTGGTGCTCGGTGCCGGCTGGCGCGCGGTGGACGAGGATACCTTGGGAGAGTTCGGATGCGCGTTCCTCGCGGCGCCCCGGCTTCCTACGCCCTTGGAATTGCAGTTCGGCGCTGTCGGTCTCCGCACTCCCGCCGCCGCGGGTTGGGGCGGCGATCGCTACCGCAGTTATCTACACGAGAGCGGCGCCCGCGTCGCGCAGGGCATCTTTCTCTGGGATACAGAGGAAGACGCGATCGAGTTCGAAGTTGCCCTTGCGCAACCTGCGGCGCGCGCGCGCGCCCCGTATCTGCGTGAAGTCTCGCGTCAGGGCAACCGTGTGGAACTCCTGCTTGCAGACGATGCCGGACGTCCCGCGCTCGCCCGCCTGCGAGCCGCTCGCTGATGTTCACGCTGCTGATTGGGTTGCTGCTGCAAGGACAGGGCGCTGTCGCAACTTCAGAAGAACAGGCGACGGCCGCCGCAGCGCAGATTCTCACGCGCGGCGGCAATGCCGTGGACGCGGCCATCGCGGCGCACTTTGCGCTCGCCGTCACTTATCCTGCGGCGGGAAACCTAGGTGGGGGCGGCTTCTTGCTCTATCGCGCTCCGAACGGTGAAGCATTCTTTCTGGACTTCCGCGAGACTGCGCCAGCCGCTGCGCACCGGGATTTGTATCGCAACTCCGATGGCTCCGTCGATGAGTCTGCTGCCACTCAAGGATGGAAGGCCGTGGCCGTGCCTGGCGCTGTATTCGGCATGGCAGAAGCGCACCGGCGCTGGGGTTCTTTGCCGTGGGCAGAACTGCTGGCTCCTGCCGAGCGCCTCGCGCGCGAGGGATTCGTGGTGGACGAAGAAGAATCTGCAGATCTTGGAGATGCCGCCGAAGAGCTGCTTCGCGATGCGCTCGCGCGCGCCACTTTCTTCCACGCAGACGCATCCCCGCTCCGCGCGGGAGAGATCTGTGTGCAGCCGGTGCTCGCTGCAAGCCTAGCGCGCATCGCAGCCGAAGGAGAATCCGCGTTGCGTGCCGGATCCTTGGTGAGCGGCATGTTGGCGGCCAGCCGCGCCGGCGGTGGAGTGCTCGCAGCAGAAGATTTCCGCGACTATCGGCCGCGGCTCCTGCCCGTGCATCGGTTCACCTGGCGCGGTTGTGAGATGATTGCGGCGCCACCGCCTTCGAGCGGAGGAATATTCCTTCATCAAACGCTGACGGTGTTGGAAGCCTGGCCGCTGGCGCTTTGGGGCCGCGCGGACCCGCGGGCGCAAATGATCATCGCCGAGGCCTCCGCCTTTGCTTTCGCGGATCGCAATCGCTGGTTGGGTGACCCCGCCGGCCTGGACTTCGATCCCGCGGGATTGGTTGCTCCGGCGCGACTCGCCGCACGCCGCGCGCGGCTTTCGCCGACGCGGTTCACGGCGCCCGAGCGCTTGGCTGCGGCGGCAGAATCTCGTCCGGAATCCCTGCAGACCACACATTTTTCCACCACCGATGCGCGAGGCGGCGCAGTCGCCTGCACCACGACGCTGAACGGTTCATACGGTGCACGAGTGATGGCTTCCGGTGGCTTTCTCATGAACAACGAGATGGATGACTTCGCCGCGGCGCCGGGCAGCGCCAACCAATATGGATTGGTGCAAGGCGAGTACAACACCATCGCCGCCGGCCGTCGCCCGCTCTCTTCCATGAGCCCGGTGATCGTGGTTCGAGACGGACGCGTGGATGCGGTGGTGGGTTCACCGGGAGGCCCGCGGATTCTTTCTGCGGTGATGCACGTGCTGCTCAACCGCTATGTCTTCGGCCTGGATCCGGCAGAGAGCGTCGCTGCACCCCGCGCGCATCGCCAAGATCAGCCGGAGGTGCTGCGCTTGGAGGATGGCTTGCTCTCGCCCGCTGCCCGCGTCCTGCTGCAGAATCGTGGGCAGCCTTGTGCGCCCATTGCCGGCATCGGCGACGTGAACGCGATCTTCCGCGTCGGCGAGAGTTGGGCCGCAGTCTCTGACGTGCGCGCGAGCGGAAGCGGAGCGGTGGTTGCTTCCCCCGCGCTCAGCGATCGAAAGTGAACTCGGCGACTTGGTCCTCTTGGTCCGGTGAAAGCGAGATGACACGCTCTTGTGAGCGGCCGTTCCAGGTCGCTCGCACGCGGTAGGTCCCGGGCGCGTAGGAACCCAGCGCCCTGGCACCGTCCTCGCGGTTGAACAGGTTGGAGAACAATTGCGCTTGTCCGCCGAGGCTGTCCACCCGCTGGCCCGTGGCGTCGAGCACTTCCAACTCCACCTCCACAATCGGCTGGCCATTGTTGTCCGTGACGCGCGCGGCGAGTCCGACACCCGGCAGCAACTCCACACTGATCTCGGTGGTTTGCGCGGGGAGCACCTGCACGTTGTTGCTGCGCGCGCTGGCAAAGCCGCGCGCTTCGATCACCAGATCGTAAGTGCCCGGTTCCAAACCGCTGACCCGGGCTTGGCCGTTCCATCCGTAGGATTGCTCGGACTTCCCGTCTGCGGTTTGGGGAACCGCGCGCACGGAGAAGCCTTGGCGGATGTCCTTGCCGCGACTCGTCACTTTGACGAGCACCGCGCTCGAAATCGGGAGCCGCAGGATGCCGAGATCTTTGGAAGCATTGAAACTCAGCGAGAACGCCGGGATCTCGAGTTTTCCGAGGGGCTCGGACAGCGCGGAGTCTTCATCGTCACGGCCGCCCCAAGGCGAGTCGGCGCTGATCGTCAATGAGTAACTGCCTGCCGCCACCCCGCTGAAGCGGAAACGGCCGTCCTCATCGGTTTGCGTCCATTCGGTTTGCTTGCCTCCCGGCATGAAGTTGCCGAGAAACCCGAGTGCGGAGTCTTCACGGATCAGTGAGATCGAAGCGTTGGTCGCCGGCATTCCCGTTTGCTGACTGACCACTTGGCCAGTGACGCTGCCATCCGGCGCCTCAAGGATGAGTTGCACTTCGGGTTGATCCGGCACCTCCATGTCGAGTGAGCCGCGCCAGTCGGCGGATTCGACGGAAAGCCGGTAAAGCCCGGGCGCCAGCGAGCGGAATTCGAACCAGCCCTCGGCGTCCGCGCGCGCGGATGCGAAACGGAGGTCCATGAGACTCGCCTCCGCCGCCATCGCGAAGATCGCGGCTTCCGCCACTGCGCTGCCGTCCGGCAGCACGACGCGCCCACGCACTTTGCATCCGCCCGAGGACGGATCCGTGATGTCCACGGTGACTGTCTGGCCTTCTTTCACGTAGGCCTGCGCAACTTTCGCTCCACCGAGTACTCCGAGGAAATCTCCGGTGAACAAAGCCTCGTTGTCGAGAGCAGTCGACACCAGGAAGTAATTGCCGGGCTTGACGTTGCGCGCGGCATATTGGCCGGTCTCGTTGGTGGGAACTTGGAAGAAGTCCTTCGAGTCCATCGCGAACCCGGCGACCATGCGCGCCGGCAGGGGAGTGCCATGACGATCGAAGACGGAGCCTTGGATCGTGCCGCCGCCCTTCATCTCGATCACCACATCCTCGCGGACGTCACCTTCTTGGATCTCCTTGCCCTTGATCATCACGGGCGCGTAACCCTCGGCCGAGGCATGGATGCGATCCGATCCGGGCTCGATGCCCAAGAGTTCAAAACTGCCATCGGCCTCCGTGCGGTCGAGTGCCATGGTTTCGGCCACGGCGAACATCATGCCGGTGAAGCCGCTTTCATCGCCTTTCCCGGCCCACACCAGGGCGCCGGACACGGGTTCCCGGGTGCCGGAGGCGATCACGCGGCCGCGCAGAGTGCCGCCACGCTGCAGGACGATCTGAACGTCGGAGACCACGCCGCCCGGCGGCACTTCGAGTTCCGGCGAGCGGGCCAGTACGTGTCCGGCGGCACGGGCTTCCACGCGATAGCGGCCGGGCATGAGGTTTTCGATGCGGAACTTGCCGCTGCCGTCGTCCTGCAAGCGCGTGTTGAGGAGTTCGCCGAAGCGAGTTTCTTCCGGCAACACGGCGATCTCGTCTTCTGCGAGCGTGTCGCCGATCACGGTTTGACGCGCGGCCTCCTTCGCCGCGGCGGTGCGCTCACGGAAGTCGCGCGATTCTTCACCTTCGACGCGTTCGATGGCTTCGGGAATTGGCTCGAGGAAACTGCGGCGGAGATCGGCGTTGACCACGAAGAAGCGCACCGGCGCTCCGTCGGGAGTGCTGACTCTGCCTTCGATCGCTCCGGGAGGCGCCAGGACCAGCACGGGTTTGCGTTCCTCGAGATCGGGGAGTTCGTAAGTGGTTCGCGGATAGCCCTCGAGTTCCACGGTCAGGCGCGCCCCTTCCCACACCGGCATGCGGAAGCGCCCGTTCACTCCGGTCATGGCCCAAGTCTCGGCCGGAAGGAACATGGGAAGGATTTCCTTGCCGGCTTCGAGGAAGATTTCAGCGCCGCCCGGCATGCCGCCGCTCCGTCGCCGCGGATTGTTGCCCGCTTGAGCTTCTGCTCCCGGCTTGGAAGGAATGCTGGCCAGCAGCACCTTTGCGCCGATGATCCCGTTGCCTTGTGCGTCCACCAATCGGCCTTCGACCGGATTGCTGACTTGCACCACGATGGGTTCCGGCGCTGCGGAGCCCGCGCCTTGCACGGCGGCCGCGTAGGGAGCGGAACGTCCATCGCGGGACTGCGCCAGCAACAGGTAGTTGCGGCGCGGCAGGCGCGGCCAGCGCAAGCTGCCGTCGGAGCCGCTCTCCGCGACCCACGCCGGGAGATCGCGCGCAAATGCCGGCAACAAGCGTAAATCCAGCGGCACTGCCACGGCGCGCGCGCCCGCGACCGGCTGCTGCTCATCGTTCACTACTTGCGCGCTGAGCGTGCCGGCGGCGGCGAGCCGTACTTCGACGGATGCAGTGATGCCCGCAGGCAGCGGACCGAGGTCCTTCGCGCCCGGATGAGTGGCACCGTCGAAAGCCTGCGCGGTCATCACCAAACCCGCGGGCACGGCTTCGAGGAAGAAACTTCCGTCTCCACTCGCGAAGACGCGTTCCAGATAGATCTCGCGCGTGCGAATCGCCTGAACGATGTAGGTGAGCGATGGAATGAGGAACACTTCGGCGCCCGCGACTGGCGCACCGAATTCATCCACAACTTGTCCCTTCAGTTCGGCGCCCGCGACCGTGTGCAGGAGCACGCCCTTCTCGGAACCCACCTCTTCCGGCATGATGGGCTGACGTCCGCGCGTCAGGCGCTTCGGCGCGCGCGCGACCAAGTACAGACTGCGTCCGGGTACGCCCTCGAGTTGGAAGTGTCCACTCTCATCCGCGCGCGTCGAGGCGAGTGGATCGAGATCGAAATCGAGCGGACTCTCGAGGATCTCTTCGAGGCTGAGCTCGAAATCGAACAACGGATAGGGGCCAGAGAAGGCAGCGACCCAAGCCAAAGGCACAGGCTCTCCGTGCTCGTCCACGACCGTGCCGTGCAAGCCATAGGCGCCCACGCCGACCTTGAGTCCGCGTGGATCGAAGGCGGCAGCCGCGGCGGCGTTGTCGCGCGCGGTCTCACTGCGCTCGAGCGCGCCCGGCTGCATCGGGCCCTGATGAGCAGAAGACTCGGCACTCGGGGATTGGATCGGTGCTGCGCGCTCTGGGCCGTCCTTGAGGAAAAGGAAGGCCAGTCCGACGAGGACGAGCAGCAGTACCGCGGGGAGGAGGATCCGGCGCATCAAACTCAGACCTCCAATACGGGCAGGGGGGCGGCCTGTCGGGTGGAGATCCGGGCTGCCAACTGACCGGCGAGATCTCGAAAGATCCGCGCAGAGACGGAAGTGGGCGCGGAGAGCACCACGGGCTTGCCTGCATCACCCGCTTGGCGCACGGCCGCATCCAGCGGAATCGTGCCGAAGAAGGGCGCCTTGAAGGTTTCCGCAGTGCGTTGGCCGCCGCCCTCGCCGAATACGGCACCAGACATGTTCTCGATCACTCCCAGGACTTCGCATTTCACTTGGCGGGCCATGCCGATCGCGCGGCGGACGTCGGTGAGCGACACTTCTTGAGGCATCGTCACCACCAGCACGCCAGTCAGGGGCACGAGTTGCGCAAGTGAAAGTTGCGCATCTCCCGTGCCGGGCGGCATGTCCACGATCAGGTAGTCCAGCTCACCCCAATCCACGTCGCGCAGAAATTGCTCGAGTGCGCGGTGCAGCATGGGGCCGCGCCACATCACGGGTTGGCCGTCCTCGATCAGATAGCCGACGGACATGGTCTTGACCCCGTGGGCGAGCATTGGATGAATGGTTTTGCCCTTGCCCTCCGGTTTGCCGCTCAAGCCCATCATGACCGGCACGTTCGGTCCATAGACGTCCGCGTCGAGTAATCCCACGCGGGCACCCGTTTCGGCCAGCGCCACCGCCAGATTCACGGCGACCGTGCTCTTGCCCACTCCGCCCTTGCCGCTGGTGACGGCGATCACGTTGCGGACGTTGCCTCCCAGAATGTTGCCTGGCGGCAATGAGGAGCGCACCTGGGCGGAGAGTTCCACCGACACTTCGCGGATGCCCGGCAGCGCGGCCACCGCGGCGCGCGCTTGTTCGCGGAGTTGATCCTTTACCGGGCAGGCCGGTGTGGTCAGCTCCAAGCGAAACTTCACGATGCCGTCGCAGGAGGCCAGATCCTTCACGAAGCCGAGTTCGACGATGTCGCGGTGAAGGTCGGGGTCGCGGACGGCGGTCAGCGCCTCCAGAATCTGCTCTTTGGTCGGGGAACTCATGGCGGCCGGGAAGGTTAGGATGCCGCGCGGGCGGATTCCAAGGTGTCGGACAACCAGGATAGGGCACGCAGCGCGGTAGTGCTGCTCTCAGGCGGACTCGATTCGGCCACCGTGGCCGCAGGTTTGCGTCGTGAGGGCTGGCTCGTGCACGCATTGACCGTGGATTACGGCCAGCGCCACGGTGCCGAGCTGAACGCCGCGCGTTTTCTCGCGCGCGAACTCGACTTGCAGGAGCACTGCGTCGTTCAAGTCGGACTCCACGCCTTTGGTGGTTCTGCGCTCACTGATTTTGCGATTCCGGTGCCCAAAACCGCGGATCCTTTCGCTCCGGTGAGCACGGACATTCCGACGACCTACGTGCCTGCGCGCAATTTGGTCTTGCTGTCACTGGCCGTTTCCTTCGCCGAGGCGCGCGGCGCCGACGCCGTGGCGCTCGGCGTGAACGCTCTCGACTACAGCGGCTACCCCGACTGTCGCCCTGAATTCGTGAGTGCCTTCGCCGAGGCGGCGCGACTCGGCACACGCTGCGGGAGCGAAGGACGTGGTTTGAGCCTGCTCACGCCGCTGCAGCACCTCACGAAGACACAGATCTTGGCCCGAGCGCACGAACTCGGCGTGCCGGTGGAGCGCACGATTTCCTGCTACGACCCGGATTCTGCAGGCGCGGCCTGCGGCCACTGCGATGCCTGCCGCCTACGCTCGCGCGCGGAGCGTGAGTGGCGCGGCAAGGCGTAGAATCCCCGAATGAATCCTCCGCAGGAGAAGCCGGTTCCGCCTGAGGAATTGCGCGCCCTCGAACGCCTGATGCAAGTCGTGGACACGCTGCGCTCGCCCGGCGGATGCCCGTGGGACATCAAACAGAGCGTCGAAAGTCTGGCGCCGCACCTTGTCGAAGAGTCCCATGAATTGGCCGATGCCGTGGCGCTCGGCAATGCGCGCGGCACCTGTGAGGAGCTCGGCGATCTGTTGATGGGAGTGATGATGGTCGCCCGCGTGGCACGTGACGGGCGCGGCTTCGGCATGGAGCAAGTCGCCGACGGTGTTCGAGAAAAATTGATCCGCCGTCATCCGCACGTCTACGGCGAAGTCACGGTGGACGGAGCGGGCGAAGTGCTGCGCAATTGGGAAGCAATCAAGAAGGAGGAGAAGCGCGCGCGAGGCGAAGACGAGTCCGCGCTCAGCGGAGTCCCGCGCTCGCTGCCTGCGCTGACTCGCGCGTGGCGCGTCGGCCAGAAAGCCTCCGCGGCAGGCTTCGATTGGCCAGACCTGCAAGGTCCGGCAGCGAAAGTGGAGGAAGAATGGGCCGAACTACGCGCCGCCCTGGCCTCCGGAGACCATGAAGCCACCCGCCGTGAGGTCGGGGACCTCCTGTTCGCGGTGGTCAATCTTGCGCGCAAGCTGGAGATTGAGCCCGAACAGGCTCTGTGTAGCACCTTGGAGCGATTCCAGCAGCGCTTTCAATGGATCGAGCGTCGCGTGGGCAAACCGTTGCGCGAGGCCACGCTCGCCGAGATGGACGCGCTCTGGGAGGAAGCCAAGCGCGCGGGCGCCGGAGAGACGAGAAGCCCTGCCGGCTCTTGACCGTTCTGCGCGGTCGCTGCTATCCTTTGCGCCCAAACCTTGGGGGTGTAGCGCAATTGGTTAGCGTACCAGACTGTCGATCTGGTGGTTGCGGGTTCGAGTCCCGTCACCCTCGCCAAAACACACAGGGGCGCCGCATGCGGCGCCCCTGTTGCTTTGGCCTCGCGGCGCTTACCAGGGCTTGTTCTGCGATTCCTCAGGCAGCCGGATTTCGCGCGGCGCGGTGTTTTGGCCGTCCCAGGTGAAGCGCTCGTACCAGCGGTGTTTGCCGGACCGGTCTGAGAACTCGAGGCGGTAGACCCCCGCCGGACGGTTGAAGGACACGACCCCTGTGTCACCGGCGCGCTCGGTCCAACCGTAGTTGGCTTTTTGTCCCGGACGTGAGTGTTTGAGGCCGTATTA
>CAZCXL010000019.1:0-16810 GCA_964502625.1 uncultured Planctomycetales bacterium
CACGTCAGCGACCCGCGCGCGCTCGCGCTCGCGCCTGCGGCAGAGGCCGCCTTCGAGCAGGCGGCGATCCTCTACACCGAAATCGAAGGTGGACTTGCCGCCACGGCCTTCGTGCAGCAGGCGGGCTCCTTGCCTCCCGGCAAGCGGCTCGTGGACGTGCTTCCGCCCGATCTCCATCGGCGTTTGGTCGGATATCTGGAATCACGACGCCTCTCGGCGCGCGAGTTCGAACGCTTCCGCCCCTGGATGGCCACGATGATGCTCGCGCAGATTGACGCCTTGGAGCTCCTACGCCATGGACCGCCGCTCGACGAGGTCCTGCGGCAGCGTTCGCGGGACTCCGGCAAGCGGCTGGGCGCGGTCGAAACAGTGCAGGAACAGATCGCCGCACTCTCCGTCGGCACCGAGGAGCAGCACGTGCATCTGCTCAGTCTTGCTCTGGACAAGCTCGAACAAGATCTGGCTGCCGGCCGGAATCGGCTGCAGGAGTTGTTCGAAACCTGGCTGCGCGGCGACGAGCGCGAATTACTCCGCCTGCAGGCGGAGGAAATGGATCTGTCCGATCCCGCGCAGCTCCTGTGGTGGGACGCGCTCTTTCTCCAGCGCAATCGCGTGATGGCGGAGCGCGTGGATCGCTATCTCCGCAACTCCGGCGGTGAACCGCCGATGTTCGCCTTCGGCAGCATGCACTTCATGGGCCCGGACAGCGTGGTCGCGCTCTTGCGCGCTCGGGGCTGGAAAGTCGAGCGTGTCATCGTGCGTTAGCGTCCGGAGAAGAGGTAGACGCTGCCGGTTTGCGGGCCCGCCACGCTGGTCCAGGCGGCAGAGACGAGAAACTCACGCCGACCATCGCCGTCGAGGTCGGCCAGAGTCGTGCTGTCGAATCCAAAAGTGGCGCCGGGGAGGCGGCACACCATCGTGCGCAACACGCGTCCCGTGCGTCCGCTGTAGAGGAAAGCCGCGCCGCCGAGTGCGGTGGCGTCCGAGCAGTTCCAGGCGCCGGTCAGCAGATCCGCGCAGCCGTCGCCATCGAAGTCGCCGGCGATCGCGTCACCGATGCCGAGTCCGTCGCCCGGCTGGCCGACGAAACGGCGCAACAGATGGCCGTCCTTGCCGGAGAGCACAAGCACCTCGCCGCTGTTGGTGCCGCCCGCGTTGGATTCGAAGTCCACCGTGTAGACATCGTCTTGGCCGTCGCCGTCGCAATCTCCGGGAACGGAGCAGAAGAAGCGCCCGTAGTTGACTCCTTCGGTGGAAGCCTCGCGACGGAAGCGCTCGCGACCCGACGGCGCTTCGTAGACGATCACCCGGCCGCGTGCCGCTTCGCCGGCATCCATGGCGCCGACGATCAGCATGCCCTGCCCGGCCCGGCCGCCAGTGGCGAGTGCGGATGCAAAGTGGTCTCCCACCTGCTCTCCCGCAAGGCACAGCAAGCGGCTGCCGTCCTTGCCGGAGAGGACTTCGAGCGCGCCGCGGCCCGAGTCGTGCTCGGGAATGGAGAGCAATAAATCCGGCACACCGTCTCGGTTCCAGTCGCCGGCAGAAGTCACTTCGCGTCCGAATTGGGCGCCGGACTCATCACCGCGCGCCTCCCAGAGCACCGCGCCCGTGGCTCCCGACCAGACTCGGACGTACTCCCCGCCGAAGGTTCCCGCCGCGACGTCGGCGTGGCCGTCACCGTCGAGATCGCCGAGCGCCGCCACGGAAATGCCGAGCCGATCGCCCGTGAGACCGTGGAACTGGTGCAGAGCGCTGCCGTCTTTGCCGGAGAAGAGATAAACGATGCCGGCGTTCGCGCCGCCCTCCCCCGCTGCAAAGGGAGCGGAAGTGATCACGTCCTCCGCGCCGTCGGCATTGACGTCGCCGGCGCCCACGGCCACCCAGCCGAACTGATCTCCGGCGTTCGTACCGTGCCACGCGTGCAGGACCGGAGGGCCAGAGTCCCCCAAGGGCTTCGCGAAATCCGGACGCAAGCCGGCGTAGCGCTGCCAGCGCGGATCTTGGCGCAGCGAAGCCAAATCCGTGTCCGACTGCAGGAGATCCCAGCGCGAAAAGCCGACGGCCAGCGCCTGCTCGAGGGCGGCAAATGCCTCAGCGGACCTCCCTAGCAGCGCGTTCACGCAAGCGAGGTTGTAGGCGCCAAGCGCGGCTGTGCCGGGAAAACTCGCGGCCTTGGCGTGCGCGGGAAGCGCTTCCTCATAGCGTCCGACCGCGTGCAAGGCGTAACCGTAAAGATGCCAACCCGGCGCGAAGTTCGGAGCCTGTTCGGTGATGGCGCGCAACTGCGTGATGGCCTCCTCAAGCTTGCCTTGCTGCACGAGTTGCTGGGCGGCAGGGAAGCCGGCAGGCGCTTGAGCGGCGAGGGCGGAGACCGAGAGGAGGAGCGAAACGAGCAGCGCGCGCAGGAGCATCAGACTCCCTTACGCAGCTGCAGGAGCGCATGCAGCAATTTCTGGTAGTCGTCCATGTCGTTGTAGAGGTGGCAGGAGATGCGCACCATCTCGCCCACAGGCGCCTTCCAACCGATGGTGGGGATTTCGATTCCCCAACGGTCCACCAACTCGCCGAACAGGCTCACACCGCGCGCCTCGAGACGCTGCAACAGATCCGCGGGCAGGCGAATGGAAGCCATCGTGCCGATCATGTCATCAGGACACACGACTTCCGTGTCCAAGCCCTGAGCGAGGAACGTGCGCGCTTCGAGCGCCAAGGCATGGTTGCGGCTGCGGATCTCCTCCCAGCCGCCGGGCAGCAGATCGCCGACCATCTTCAGCGCGTCCGGCACCACGGCCCAGGCAGTGGGATCGAAGGTGCCCTCCCAATCGAACTCTTGGTGAAAACGGGAATCCAAGGTCGTGCCGGCGTTGGCGCCGTGACTGATCACCGTCGGCCGAATGGTGTCCTTGTGACGCGGATGCACGAACAACAAAGCGGATCCTTTGGGCGCGCAGGGCCACTTGTGGAGATTGCCGGTCCACCAGTCCACGCCGAGCTTCATCAGATCCAATTCGATCTGACCAGGCGCGTGCGCGCCGTCCACGAGCACGCGCACGCCGCGTTGCTGGAGCGCGGGCACCAATTTTTCGATGGGCAGTCGCAGCGCCGTGGGGCTGGTGATGTGGTCCACAAGGCAGAGGGTCGTGCGCGAGGTGACCTTGGCCAGAATCGCATCCAGCACCTGCTGGGAAGACTGCAACGGAAACGGAATGTCCGCCACCACCACGCTCGCGCCCCAGCGCTCGGCGACGAAGTTCAGCGTATTGCGGCAGGCGTTGTACTCGTGGTCGGTGACCAGCAACTCCTCCCCCGCCTTGAAGGTCAGGGAGCGCAGCACTGCGTTGACGCCGTGCGTTGCATTCGTCACCAACGCGACGTCGGCGGGATCCGCGCCGACGAAGGCAGCGGCCGCGTCACGCGCGGCTTGCGTGAGGCGCGGGCGATGCAAGCGCATGAAGCGCACCGGCTCCCGCTCCAGTTCGCGGCGCCACTCTTCCTGGCGCTGCTGCACCACGGCGGGCACCGCTCCGTAGGAACCGTGGTTCAGAAAGATGACCGTCGGATCCAGGGTCCAGTGCTTGCGGAAGGCGTTCGACATGGCGCGCGCTCATCCTACCCCTGATCCCTTCCCTGGTGATTAATAGGGTAATCCGCTGGAGGGGCGCGCGGCCTCGGCCTGGAACCATGCCAGGAAAAGCGCGGCGGCGGCCGGTAGTGCGGTGACAAAAGCCACCGCCAATGCGCGCTGGAGCGTTTGGGTCGTGCGCAGTTGGATGAGACCCGCAGCCTGCGCGAGTACCACCAAGAGCACCACGCTGATCCACAGCGCATTCGCCTGGAGCAGCCCGAAAAGCAGGATGGCGTGCAGGGCGCCTGCTACGCCAAAGGCCCAAGCGGAAGCGTCGGACTCGCGCTGGCGCGTGAACGCGAGCAGCAGCGGCAAGAACAGCAGCATGGCGAGCGTGCCAGAGTATTCAGCGCCCTTGGCCGTGCGCCCAAGCACCAACACCAAACTTGCGGCGAGCGCGATCACCGACCAAGCCGAGAGCACTGCAGGAGCCGGATGCTTCCGGGCAACGGTGCGCGCAAGCCAGGCGGAGCCGAGCGCCGCAAGCGTGGAGAGCGCAACGACGGTGAGCGCCTGGAGCGCATTCCACTCGTAGTACTCCGCGACCTCGCCGACGGCCATCCGCGAGAGGAACACCGCGGGAATGGCTGCAGACACGAGCGCGGCAGAACCGGGAAGCATTCCGCAGATGGCCCAGGCGAGAAACGCCCAGGGCAAAGCGGATTCATAAGAAGTCCACGGCGCGTGCAGCGGGAAGTTCGGATTGAACGCGAGAACGCCGAGGAACGCTGCACCCACGGCGAGCGCGCTCCACCGCGGCCAAGTACGGCCGGAGCGGAGCGCGAGCAGCACACAGATCAAGACACCCGCGACGCACGGCGTGGCCACCACGTAGCGCAGCAGATGATCGAGCGGCATCTTCTCTTACTCTTGCTTGAGCGCTTCGATAGACACTCGAATCCGCACTTCTTCCCCGAGCGCGCCCGGATAGGTAGTGATGCCGTAATCTCCGCGCTTGATCGTGAATTCAGTTTCGAATCCGGCCAGTTCACCCCACGGAGCCTTGCCCGTGCCGATGAATTGAGCCTCGATCTTGATTTCCTTCTCGACGCCGTGCAGTGCGAGCATGCCGGTCACGCTCATGCGGTTCTCGCCGAGGGGTTCGATCTTCTTGCTCGTGAAGCTGATCTTGGAATGCACCTTCGCGTTGAAAAAGTCCGCGTTACGCAGGTGGTCGTCACGATCTTGATTGTGCGTGTCCACGCTAGCGGCGTTCACTTCAAAGCTGATGCTCGAAGCCGCGGGCTGCTCAGGATCGTAGATGACCGTGCCAGAGACCTCGTTGAAGCGTCCATAGAACCAGGACGCCTCCATGTGCTTGATGCGAAAGCCAACGGTGGTATGCGCCGGATCCACCTTCCAGGTGGTCGGCGCAGTCCCGAGGACCGTGAGGGAAGGAGTGGACGCATCCGCCGCATGCGGCGCGAAGGTCAGGCCGGCAGCGAAGATGCCGAGGGAGAGGAGCAAGGGTTGGCGCATGGTGAGGTTCCGAAGAGTTCGTCCATCATCCTTGCGCGTGACGCGCATTTTCACGGGAAGCGGTCTCGATCTGCGCGGCGAGGGCGAGCAGATCTGCCTCTTCCGAGGCGGGGTTCATCACGGTGATCCGAAGCCAGGTGCGTCCGTGCACGGAGGCTTGAGTCAGATAGGCAGCTCCCCCAGCGAGCACACGCCGCCGCAGCGCGGCTTGATCTTCAGCTTCCCCGCCGAAGCGGAAGCAGAGGATGTTGCTCTCGGGCTCGGCCAGGCACTGGAAACCGGGGCGGCCGGAGAGAATCTGGTGAAAGCGCCGCGTGCGTGCATAGAGCTGCGACACCAGAGCTCCCAGTCCCTGCTCGCCCCGCGCGGCGAGATTGAGGAAGAGTTTCAAGGCGAACACGGGACGGGTGCACTCGATGGTGCGGGTCCAGGGATCAGTGTCCTCGGGCGCGGAGTGCGCGGCGGCGTCGCCAAGATAGGAAGCTTCGGCGCGGAAGGCGTTCTCCAGCGCTCCCGGGCGCCGGACGAGCACCGCCGCACAGAGCGAGGAAGTGTGAAGCATTTTGTGCGCGTCCCAGATCACCGAATCGGCCATCTCGAGGCCGCGCAGGCGCGCGCGCAACTCGGGCGCAAGCAGCGCGCTCGCGCCGTGCGCGCCGTCCACGTGAAACCACAGGCCCTCGGCGCGGCAAAACTCGCCGGCAGCCTGCAGCGGATCATGCAAGCCCGTGGCAGTGCTGACCGCGCTGGCCACCAGAGCGAAGGGCCGGCGGCCAGCAGCGCGCGCCCGCGCCAGCGCGGCGGGCAGATCCTCGGCGCGCATGCGTAAGTGGGCATCCACGGCGACCGGAATCAGCGCGTTTGCGCCCATGCCCAGGATGCCCAACGCGCGCGCCACGCTGTAGTGCGCGGAGGCGGGCGCGAGTACCGCGAGGTCTCCGGGCGCGCCCTGATCCCAGGCCTCGGGCACGGCGGCTGCGCGCGCGGCCAGCAGGGCCGTGAGGTTGGCAATGGATCCGCCGGACACGAGCGCGCCGTCGGCGGAGGCGGCGGCCACCCCCCAACCCAACTTCTCCGCCATCCAACGCACCAAGAGTCGCTCCAGAGCCACGCCAGGCGGAGCCATTTCGCGAATCGCGGTGCCGTTGTTGGTGAGCCCGTTGATGAGATCCGCGATCACCGCCGGCGCGAGCGGCACCGCCACTTGATGCCCCATGCACGCGGGATGATGCAGGCGCGTGGTCGCGCCCAGATAGCGCGGCAGCCACTGCGCGAAGGCGGCGGCGTCCATGCCACCCTCGCGAATCCAGCGCTCGGCATCGAGGGCGGTCAACAGATCGCGCGCCGCCTGCGGACGCACCACGGGTCCTTCACGCCGGAGACTCCGGGCGCGATGGTCGTCGAGGGCGGCAAGCGCCGCTTCGCCCCAACTCCGGAACTCCGAGGGCTCACCCTCGCTCGGCCGAACGCGCTCCATTCCGGCATTCTAGGAACAAGAGCATGCGGCTATTCTGCGCGGCATGCGTTGCTGGCTGTTGCTCCTGACCGCCTGCCCCACCGCCTGTGTGGCCACGGCTTATCCTCCCGCGTATCCGGCGGATCCCGTGCAGGTTTATTTGCTCAAGCAAGGCGAGCACACCGGCGTGGTGCTGCCTGCTGAGGCGGTGCAGGATGCCGCGTGGGTGGAGTACGCCTTCGGCGACTGGGACTGGTACGTGGAGGATCGCACCAGCGCCATCTACGGCATGTATACCCTGATCACGCCAGGCGGCTCCGCGCTCGGGCGGCGCTATTCGAGCGCATTGCCCGAAGCCGACGCCAAGCTCTCGGAACGCGGCGCGAGCGTGTACCCCTTCCTTGCCGAGCGTGAACTCGTGCGCGTCCTGCGCCAAGAACTCGATGAGGAATACGCCGCTGCTGGAGTCATACCGCGCGAACTCGCGCGCAGCGGTTTGCTGATCGTGCCTGCGCGCGAGTCGTATTCGCTGACCTACAACTGCTCAGACGCGACGATCGTGTGGCTGCGGCGGCTGGGGTGCAGCGTGCCCATTGGGGGCATCACCCGCTCGATCGTGCTTGGACCTGTGCAGCATTAAGGGCGAGCCGATGGGCTGAGCAAGAGCCCGACTTCTGCGTCGGATGCAGAGGAGTGCGGAAGCGCACCGCCAACTCCAGGAGTGAGTGTCGTGACGATGGCACAAAACTTGCATATATTCAAGATTGACTCATCCTGGCCACTCGAGCCCGCAGGCTTACTCGAACCAGCTGACACCTTCGAGACGCGCTCTCATCCTCAGCGCGTCCAGTGCGAGTTTTATTGCGCTCGCAGTGCAGATCTGGTCCATCCGTCTGCTCTCCAACCTAATCTGGGACCAATTTGCCGCCACAATCGTCGCCGGCGGAATGGCCGGCGCTGCTCTGGGAGCATATTGGGCCGGACGACAACTTCGGCAACTTGGCGGCCGTGCAGCCGCGCGTCTGGATCAAGGTTTTTTCTTTCTCGGTCTTACCCAGCTCGGATACTGGGCTCTACTCACGCGAGTCGAATTCAATCCATTCCGCGCTTTCCTCCAACACGACGGCGCGAGCGTTCTCGAGCTAGGCGCACTCCTCGGGATGATGCTCCTGATAACCGGCACTACCGGGTGGCTGCTTGCACAATGCTTGTCGTTGTCGGGAGCTCGGATTCGCACTGTCTACAGTGCCGATCTCTTGGGAGCCTGCGCTGGTGTGGTGGCTGCAGTGTTGTTGAGTGGCACCATTGGCCCAATACGCGGCATTCTGTGCTCAGCCACCTCTGCACTGTTGTTGGCGGCCTTGCTGCGTCCGAAGCCCCGACGTCCGGCCGTCTCGTGGCGATTGTTCCTCCTTTCTCTCGGCATGCTGCTGGTCCCCACGCTCCTCTGGAACCGTGGCGAACTGCACTTCCCAGAGGGCAAGATGCTGCACGGCCTCGAAGCATTCGTCGATCGCACCGACTGGGGACCTGCAGTGCGCATGGACGTGCTTAACCTTGCGGAAGGCCACTTCCATGGCTCAGGTGGTATCTCCAAGGCATCGCAAGAAGATGAGATGTCCTTTCGCCTCGTGCTCCAGGACGGCGGCGCACCAACTGCGATCCTCGGACTCGCCCCGGGCGATGTTGAGCAACGAGAGGTCTGGCCCAAGTATCTGCAGGCCGCCCCCTTCGCGGTCCTCCATAAACCACGGGACTTGATCCTCGGACCGGGCGGCGGCCTAGAGATCGTCATCAGCGCCCACTTCGGAGCATCTTCCATTGAGTGCGTCGAAATTAACGCCAGCCTGATCCGACTCTGTCAGGAAGATTATCGGGATTTTCAATCTGATCTTTGGGGCCGTCCAGAACTGACGGTGCATTGGGGTGACGGTCGACACTTCCTCTCCCGAACAAAGAACGAATACGACCTCATCCTTCTCTGCGGCGTGGACTCCTTTGCGGCTGGTCCTGGCGGAATGAGTGCGGCGGTGGAGAACTACCTTTACACCACTGAAGCAGTGGAGGCGATGCTCGCGCGCCTCAGTGATCACGGGGTTCTCGCTGTGACCCGCATGCTGCTCCAGCCACCGCGCGAGTCGCTCCGCTTCGTGACGACCTTGGCCGAAGCTTGCGAGCGATACGGAAAAGGCAATCTCGCCAATTCCCTCATCGTCCTGGAAGGTCCGCCCAATGGGGCGGGCATCCCTTGGGCCATGATGATAACTAAGCCGTCGAGTTTTAGCGCTGCCGAAGATCAGGGAGTGCAAGCATGGGCCGACCTGATGGGGCATGATGTGCTTTATTCTCCCGCCGTCAGCAAGTCCAACATCTTTAACCAATTCGTGCGCGACACCCCCCAGCAGCGAGCCGCATTCATCCACAACTACTCCCTCAACATCCAACCCGTCTCGGACGACCGACCATTTTTCTTTCTCACTACCCGAGCGCGAGAACTCTGGCGAAACACTCTTGATCTGCTGCTCGCACACAATCAGACCAATCCAGGACGAGTTCGGAATGTACCCCCACCGGCAGGCGTTCTGACGGGGATTGCCGTTGCCGTCATTCTTTTGCTCTTGGCATTCGCGATCCTCGTCTACTCCTGGCTGCCAGTTGCGCGCATCTCGGAACCTCAGATGGCGCGTTCTTGGCTGTATTTCGCATTCACGGGCTTCGGAACACTGCTCGGCGAAACCGGATTATTCCAGCTTGGAACCTTCCTCTTGGGAATGCCCTTTCTCGCCGTGAGTGTCGTACTTGCAGCCATGCTGCTGGGAGCTGGTCTCGGAGCAGGCGTGGGCGCAAGTCGTCGACGTACCGTCGTGATCGCGGCTGTCCTGATGTTGCTTGCCACTCTCATTTGGGAGTCAAAGTTGATTCTCAGTTGGCCGCCGCCGGAAATTCTCACAGGCGCGATGATCCTCGCTGCACTCAGTGGCGGCTTCGGATATTTCACAGGCTCCTTTTATCCCGCCGGTCTGTGCATTTTCCAGATGCAGGAGTCACGAACAAGACGAGCCCATGCCTTCGCAGTATCGAGTGCCTTCTCCGTGGCAGGAGCTGCAGCCGGTCCCGTCATCGCCATTCTGTGCGGTACCAGCATGCTGTTCGGAGCCAGCACGATCATCCTGTTTGGCGCAGCAGCCGTGCTCAGCACGCGACGATCGTTGCCCAGCGGAATCCTTCAGCACTCGAAAGCCAATACATCCACACCCGCTACCAACTGAGCCGGACGAATCGCGGCCGATAGATGTCGGCGTGGCGGAAGTGATCCCAGAAGTCCACGGCGTTCACGTGATAGGAAATCAACAATTCACGTGGCCCGGAGAGATGTGGATGGGCCTTTGCGTTGTAGGTCCACGTACCGGGCTGAGCGGGAAGCGGACAGGTGTAAAGCTCCACTTGAGCGCCGAAGGGACCGACCGGAGTTGCGGCCACCCGCGCCGCGATGGTGCGCGAGATGGTGTCCGCCTGATAAACCAAAAGGAAACGGCCGCCGGACAGGGGCGTCATTGAGAGTTCGGGAGAGACCCGTTCGGTCAAGACGGCAGAGTGCTCGGGATCCGGATCCCAAGCGGCGCCATTCCAGAAGCGCCACGCGGTCCAATCCGTGAGTTGCTCCGGCGTCACACGCGCGCACAGCAGTTTTTTCACGAAGGGATCCTCACGCACCCCATAGACGTAGAGATAACCATCAGGCATTGGCGCGCCCGCGGCGAGCGTGTTGGCAAGAATGCCGATGCCGAAGATCATCTCCGCCCGCTGCGCAGTCGCCGGCAGGTAGAAAGGGCAATCCTGCTGCACGGCGCCGGCGAAGGGCGGACGCGCCGGCGCGGTCAGCGAGATCAGCGCCAGACCGGTGCGCGCAAATCCCATGCCTTCGGTGCTGCGCCGGAAGCGGTGGGCGAAGAGGTGCACCACGCCGTCCAACGCGACGCCGTCGTGCGGCCAGTACCACTCGCCGGGGAGGGCGTTGGGAGTGTCCGGCACGAAGGCGGAGACAGGTTGCTCGCCGTCTTGCCGATACCAGAACTCCATGGCGCTAGGAGTGGAGCCGCGCGGCAAATACGCCGTGGTGTTGTTCACCATCACCGTGTTCCGCCGCGTTCCGTTGGGCAAGACCTCGCCGATGAAGGTGTCACTGAACCACAACAAGGTGTCGGTGCGCGCCAAGCCCTCCGCCCGATCATTGCCATCGAGCGGAATGGTGAAAATGCCGTCGGCGCCGGTCCAGCCGCGCGTGCGTGCGAAGACGGCGTCCCACTCCGGCGCCGGCGTCACTTGGACGCGCTGAACCGCGAGCAGCAGTAGGACGGTGAGCAAGCCTTCAGACTAACGGGAGTCGGCTGGCTGCGGAGCGAGCAGCGCAACCCCGTCCACGAGCAAGCGGCGCAGGCTGCGGGTTTGCTGCGGCGCGTCCGTGTTGAGCATCACCGCCGCCGCGAGGCCGAGGTCCTCGAACCACGCGGTCTCGGTGCGATAGCCCGGATACCAGCCGCCGTGCCCCGCGGCCACGCCTTGCGTGCTCGGCCAGATCTGCACGCCGAGCCCGTATTGCTCGAGTGAGCCCTCGGCGAGCGGGACGCCGTGCAGGCGCTCCGCGCGCATGGCGGCGTCAAGGACCGGACCCGCGTGCAGCAGCATCGTCCAGCGTGCCAAATCCGCGGAGGTGCCGTACATCCCCCCCCCTCCGTGCTCGAATTGGGGATTCATGAAGAATTGTCCGTCTTGCAGCGTGTGCTCTGGCAGGCCCCACTCGCTGGCCAACAAAGCCGGATAGCCCTGCACCAAGGCCGGCAGGCGGCGACGGTCCGAGGGGGCGGTGTTGCGCAGGTGATAGGGCTCGACCAGACGGGTGCGGACGGCATCGAACAGACCGGCGCCCGTGAGTTTTTCCACCACCGCGCCCAACAGCACGAAATTGGTGTCCGCATAGTCGTATTGAGTGCCCGGGGCCGAAAGTGGCGCGTCGTCCAGCGCCCACGAAATCAGTTCCTCCGTCGGCCAGACCTTGTCGGGATCATTCCGCAGCACCTCCCAGAGTTCCGATTTGCGCACGTGATCCGGAATGCCGCTGCGATGCGTGAAGAGTTGGCGCAGAGTCACCGTCTCGGCATTCGGCAGCCGCGCGAAACCCTCCATCGCGCCGATGTATTCCGCGAGTCGGTCATCCAACTTCAGTTTCCCCTCCGCGACGAGTTGCAGCACCACGGCGGCGACGAAAGTCTTCCCAACGCTCCCCCACAACATACGGTCGTCTCTCAGCAGAGCCTCGCTGCCGCCGCGCTCGCGTACGCCGACGGCGATGCTGCCTCCCGGGCGTCCGTTCGCCCAGGCCCAGCCGAACTGCAATCCGGGAAAGCCCTGCTCGATGCGCAACGCTTCGAAGTGCGCGCGCACGCGCTCCGCGAGATCCTCTTCCGCCTGCTGCCCGCTCTGCTCGAGCCGCGCGTAGGCGGTGGCGAAACTTTCGCCCTTCGCGACTGCCGCAAGCAAGCTGGGCACAACCGCGGGCCCGCCCGCGAGCGCAAGCCAGCGCGTGACCTCGCGTTTGGCGACAACCAGTGCATCTTCACCGCCATCACCGGAAAAGGCTTCGTGTGTGGCATAACGCGTGAGATCGTCCAGGCCGGATTCACCCAGCGCGGCCGGATCAAGGAAGGGCCGCCAGTCCACCTGGGTGCAGAGGCCTTCATCCAACCAGGAAGGAATCCGATGCCACGCTTCCATACCCAAGCGTGCCTTCAGTTCCGCGTGCATGTGGCCGTGCGCGATCAGATCGACCGAAAGTCCTTTGGGACCGACGTAGAGTTCGAGGCCCTCAGCCTCCGCCGGATTCCAAACGTAGGGATTGGTGATCGCCAACGAGCGCCGAAGATCCGGATCATCCACCACGACAACTTCCGCAGGATGGGTCAGGCCTCCCATCCAGGCCGCAGCACGCTCACGCCCGAGGGCGAGCGTTTCCAGAATGCGAGCGCGCTCCTCCTCGGAGAGCGCGGCGCGCAGCCGGATGCCGGGCGCAGCTTCCACGAAGTCGGCGCGCAAGATCCAGGCGCGCCGGAACTCTTCTCGATACAGGATCGTCGTCAGCGCCGCAGCCAACAAAAGCAGACCCAGGGTGCCAAGGATTCGGGACTTCCACATCTCAGGCACGATTCTAGGCCGCGGTGCCGCTCTAAACTGTGCGTGCAATGACTGAGTCGGATCCGGAGATGCGCGCATGGGCGGAAGACCGGGACCGCGTCTTTCCCCGAGCGTGGCAGTTTCTCGGCACCGAGCACTTTCCGGCGCAAGCGGGCAGCGCGCGGCCGCACACGCTACTCCCGGGCCTCCTCGACGAGCCGCTGCTCTTCACGCGAGACACGGAGGGGCAGTTGCATGCGCTCTCGAACGCCTGCACACACCGTGGCGCGCTGGTCTGCTCTGAGGCTACGCAGAGCCGTGAACTCCGCTGCCCCTACCACGGCCGACGATTCGGCTTGGACGGTCGTCTCCGCGCAGCGCCGGGCTTCGAGGACACGCCCGATTTCCCGACAGAGCGCGACAACCTTCCTCATGCGAGCCTCGGCGCATGGGGTCCGCTGAATTTCTGCGCGCTGGAGCCCACCGTGCCGTTTTCGGAATGGATCGGCGATGCCAGCAAGCTCTTCGACTGGCTGAATGGCGAAGAATTTGTGCACGACCCATCCGGATCAAGGAGCTTGCCGCTCCAAGCGCACTGGGCGCTCTACGTGGAGAACTACCTTGAGGGATTCCACGTCCCTTTCGTGCATCCTGCGCTGTCACGCGTGCTCGATTTGGATCGCTACACCACGGAGGTGCTGCCCCACGGCGTGCTGCAGACCGCCGAAGCCGGTGCGGAGGACGCGGCATTCGAGCCGCCGCCGGGCCACCCTCACCACGGACGGCGGGTCGCGGCGTGGTATCTGTGGCTGTTTCCGAACCTGATGCTCAACGTTTATCCCTGGGGCCTTTCGCTCAACGTCGTCGAGCCGCGCGGCGCGGCCGAGAGCATGATCCGCTATCACCGCTTCGTGCGTCGGCCGGAACTTCTGGAGCGCGGCGCGGGCGCCGGGCTCGACCAGGTGGAGAGCGAAGACCAAGCAGTCGTCGCATCCGTGCAGCGCGGCTCGCGCGCGCGACTTTGGCGCGGAGGCCGACTGCATCCTGCGCGGGAGTGCGGACTCCCGCACTTCCAATCGCTGCTGACGGCCGCGCGCGCCGTTGCGCCTACTCGGCGACGGTAAGCAGAGATTCCACGGCTTCGAGCAACTGCTCGCGCGTGAAAGGCTTGCGCAGAGTTGCGGAAGCGCCAAGCAATTTTGCGGCGTGCAGATAGAACTCCGCGCCAACCACTCCGGAGATCGCCAGGACGGGGAGTTCCGGATGGAGCCTGCGCATATCCATCACGGTCTCAGCGCCCTCCTTCTCCGGCATCACCAAATCCAAAACGACCAGATCGGGTGCCTTCTGCTTCACAAGTCTGACCGCCTGCTCGCCATCGCTCGCCTCACTGACTTGGTACCCAGCCTCGCGGAGAAAAACGCCAAGGAGATGGCGCACTTGCTCTTCGTCATCCACAACTAGTATGTGCTTCGTCATCTGTTTCCATTCAACACTCCTGGCGAGCTTCATCCCAAAGGAAATCCAGATCGGCATCGTGCGCAAAATCCCGCGCGTCGCCTGCAGCCTGGAATAATCTCGCTCGCCCAAACTTCATTCTAGCCTCGCCGAATCTGCAGCGCAGGATTGCTCCTTCATACATGCCGAGCACGGGAATTGAATTCTCTTCCAGAAACTCTTGAATGCGCTCTACTCGCGTCTCGCCGCAATGGGGCTCCACAACGCCCTTGGAGTCCTCGATCAGCACCCTCCCATCGAAAAAATGTGGATTGATCTGAAATGGCACCAGCCCAAGCGCTCCAAGTCCCTGCGAAGGCTCCACGATGGGCATGTCGTTGGTGGTGCGGATGGTCGGACAAGCGAGGTTGGTCCCGGCGCTGATTCCCAAATAGGGCGTTCCCGCCAACACCCGGCGGCGCAGGGGTTCGATCAATCCCGCGCGCTGCACGGCGGCGAGCAGGCGAAAGCTGTTTCCTCCGCCGACGTAAATCGCCTCGGCTTCCTCGACTGCGCGGATCGGATCGCTTGCGCGGTGCAATCCCTCCAGCGCGAAGCCGGCTCCAAATCCGCGTTCTTCCACTTGGCGCAGATAACCGTCGTGATCGGCGAGCGCCCACGGCACGAACAGCACGCGCCGGCAGCCCGCAAATAATTCGTGCAGCGTCGTCTGCAGTGCTGCCAGCCGCTCCGGAGTGCGCACTCCGCCACTGCACAAGGCAAGCCGTCGTCGGTCAGCGCCGATCACGAACCTAGCACGCCCGCTTTCGGGCGAGATACTTGCGCCGTACCACGCAGGCGGCCCAGCCGATCAGGACGCCCAGCAGGGCGGCGCTGAGGATCAGACCAGAGTCTCGAGCGGTGATGTGGAGCAGCACGCGTTCAAGTCTAGCCCGCGCCGATCTACTGCACTTCGCGCTCGATGACGTTCGACTTGCCGCCGAACTGCACCGCCTGCAGGAGCAGGCGCCGTCCGAGGAAACTCACCGGAGGAGTGGCGCTGAAGCTGACGGCACCGGAGCCGTTGGCGACGCTGCTTGCGAGCAGTTTCGGCGAGGCGAGGTCCACCGTGACCGACCAGCTCGGGATGAAGAGACTGCCCAGGCCGGCGGTCGAGTAGGCCATGTTCACGACCCCGTTCGGCGTGCATCCACTCACTTGAAGCGTGCTCAAGTTGCCGACGATCAATTCCGTGGCCTGCAGCCGCATGTCCTTCGGAATGATCTTGTAGATCGTGCCGGTCTGATGGCAGACCGCGTAAAGCTCACCCGCGTAGTCTTCGCCGAAGCTGACCGTGCTGCACGGTTGTCCGCCGGTCTCCGGGAGTTGAAAGTGAATCTTCGAGGCGGAAAGCGACCCATTCTGCTGCGCCAAGGAAACCACTTCGTTGCTGCACTGGTCCGAGAAGAAGTAACGACCCTGCAGCGTGGCCATTTCACGGCCGCGATAGACGAGCCCTCCGATGACCGCGCAACGCGTCACCGCGCCCACATAAAGGTGAGGATACTCGTAGAAAGGCATGGTGATGCCGGTCGTGACGCAACCCGTGGGCGGGTTGTAGCACTCTGTGCCCTCCACAATGTTCCATCCGTAGTTCTCGCCGCCAAGACTCGTGCCCGGCTGGAGGTCCACTTCTTCGAAGCCGCGCTCGTTCACGTCGCCCAGCCAGAGATCACCCGTGGTGAGGTCGATCGACATGCGGTAGGGGTTGCGCAGACCGCTCGCCCAGATCTCAGGAAGATGGTTCGGGTCGCCGACGTACGGGTTGCTGGCCGGAATGCCGTAGTTCAAACCACCAGCCGGATGATCCACGTCAAGGCGCAGAATCTTGCCGAGCATGGCGAGGGGATTCTGGGCGTTGCCGGTCGGATCGCCTTGGATGCCGCCGTCGCCCATCGCGATGTAGAGGTAGCCGTCCGGATCGAAGGCCATTCCGCCACCGTTGTGGATCGCAGCCGGTTGAGCGATCATCAGCAGCACCAACTCGCTGGCGAAGACTCCCAGGTTGGGGTTATTCGGATTGCGCTCATAGCGCGCGATCACGCTGTCGCCGGCCAAGTCGGTGTAGTTGACGTAGAGGTAACCGTTGTTCGCGTAGTCCGGGTGGAAAGCGATGCCGAGCAAACCGGAACTTCCGAAGGCGCCCACCCGGGCGCGCAGGTCGAGGAAGGGAGTCGGCAAGAGCACGCCGTTCTCCATCACCCGAATGCGGCCGTCTTGCTGGGCGATGAAGAGGTGATCCGGATCTCCAGGACCGTGGACCACCGCCAACGGGAAGAAGAGACCCGTCGCCACCGGAGTACCAACGAGCTGCTGGTCCGGATTTTGAGCGGGCAGAGGGGCGGCGGTGAGGAGCAGTCCGCCGACGAGCAGGGCGCTGAAGAGGGGCTGAGACATACGTGATTCGGCTACCAGGGGACCCCGGCAGAAGGGCGACCCTAAGAATACCATCGAATTGAATCTGAGCCGTCCTGATCTTGATGGCGCGGGGGGGGGTCACCCCCCCCCGCCGGGCCGGTTATTTGTGCCCCCGGGCCACGATCCCGTTGGGGGTCCCCCCAAAAAGCGCGGCCAGAAACCAAACC
>CAZCXL010000020.1:0-1564 GCA_964502625.1 uncultured Planctomycetales bacterium
TTTTCGACCGCTTTGTAGCGGGCGCGCTTGTTGCGGCTATCGAAGAAGAACCACGCGATCGGAATGCCCAACGACATCACGATGGCCACCAGGGGAATCAGAAGCTCGGGATCATCCATGCCGCGTGTGACCTCGACCAGGGTGGGGCCGGTTGCATGAAAATGGCGCGGTGTTCGTAAAATAGGAGAGTTGAAAAGAAAAAGGGGCGGCAGCCAGAACCCTGATCCGATGGCTACCACCCCTCCCCTTGCGGGATTGTCCCTAATTTCGATGCTCTTTGAGCGCGTCGTAGACGCTCAAAGCGAACCCGAAGAACGCTGCGGCAAGAAAGCCAGCCATGATCAAGGCAGCAGGCGCCAGCGCGCTCGGGTTGGTCCCTTCTGAGAAGGGGAAGATTGCGTAGAGAACGTTGAGCAGAGCCTGCATGATGTGTTTCCTGTCTTTGGGGGTTTGGGTCTGCTGCTGAGACATACGCCGCAGGGCGCCGGTTGCAGTGGTATTTTTTTGACGAACCCCGCAACCCGCAACTTCCCGCGCAGGTCAAACCAGGAGTAAGCTGGACCACTTCGCCCACCTCCAGGCAGCAGATTTCCTGCCGCTGGGCGCCGAACAGGCCCGGCGCTTCGTGAATACGTTCACTCCTCTCGTGGCAGCTCAAGTCGCGCGGTTTCGACTCCCGCACGATCTAGCGCAAGATGCAGTGCAGGAAGCGCTCCTGCGCGCCTTGCGGGGCCTGCCGCGCTTTCGCGGTGACTCGCGCCTCTCGACCTGGATTTACACCATCGCCTTCCGCGAGGCCGTGCGCGTCCGCGAGCGCTGGGTCACCGCGCACGGCTCGACGTCGGCGCCTGAAGGCTGGGACCCGGAAGACTCGCGCGCGGAGGGCCGCGAGGTTCAGGCTGCCGCAGACGGCGACGATCTTGCGCGCGTCCGCTCTGGGATGGAGCGACTTCCTGACGACCAGCGGCTGGCCCTCGGTTATCATTACCTGGAAGGCTTGTCCGTCGGTGAAATCGCCACGCTCATGAGCAGCACTCCGAACACCGTGAAGTCCTGGCTGAAGCGCGGACGGGACGCATTGCGTTCCGCCCTGGGCGCAACGGAAGCCGAGGGGGTCAACCATGAGTGATCGCCGACTCGATGATCTGCTCCACGATCCGCGCGCACACCAACCCGCCGCATTGAGCGAAGCGGAGTTGCGACTCATTCAAGAGCGCGTCCTCGTACGCTTCGCGGCCGAGTCTGCTCCCGCTCAGAGCCGCTCGTGGCTGCGCCTGCTCGAGCGCGCGGCCATTCCGGTGAGCGTCGCGGCGCTGCTCGTCGCTGCTTCCGGATGGCTCGGCTCGCTATGGAGTTCCACGGAGATCACCGTGGTGCAGCCCCCCAAACTCCCGCGGCTGGACGTGAGTTGGTTCCGCACCATCGCAGAGGCCATGGCGCAGCAGCCCTGGATGTCCTTCTGCGTGCTCACCGCAGTGGCAATGCTCTGGCTGCCTCCGGTGCGCAGCGCACTCTTCGGCGAAGCGAACGCATCCGGTCGTTAGACTTCCGCGCATGACGGCGG
>CAZCXL010000020.1:1574-7337 GCA_964502625.1 uncultured Planctomycetales bacterium
GCCTTGCCTTCCTACAAAGAATGGCTAGCCTGTAGATCTGCTGATTGTGGGTGGAGGCATCGTGGGCTTGGCCACAGCGTGGCAGGCGCAACGCTTGCAGCCGGGCCTGCGCGCCTGCGTGTTGGAGAAGGAACTCGCGCTTGCCGCGCACCAGACCGGCCGCAACAGCGGAGTGATCCACTCCGGCATTTATTACAAGCCCGGATCGCTCAAGGCGCGCAACTGCCGCGCGGGCAAGCAGATGCTCGAAGCATTTTGCCGTGCCGAGGGAGTCCCTTTCGAGTCTTGCGGCAAAGTGATCGTGGCAACGCGTGAGGATGAGTTGCCGCGTCTGGCAGCGCTCGAAGAGCGCGCGCGCGCCAACGGCGTGCTTTGTCACCGCCTCGGACCAGAGGCGCTCCGCGAACAGGAACCACACGCCGCTGGCCTTGCCGCCTTGCACGTGCCGGAAACCGGCATCGTGGACTACGTCGCAGTGTGCGCACGTCTGCGCGCACGGATTGAGGAAGGAGGCGGCCGCGTGCTCACGGGAGTGCGCGTGCAACGACTGCGCAAGGATCTTTCGGGCGTGCTCGCTGAAACCACCGCGGGAGAGTTCGGCGCGCGAGCCGCGGTGAACTGCGCAGGACTTCACAATGACCGTGTCGCGCGCGCGAGCGGCGCCCGCCCCGCGGGACGCATCGTGCCCTTTCGCGGCGAGTACTACGCCTTGGAGCCTGCGGCGCGGCGACTGTGCCGCAATCTCATCTATCCGGTAGCCGACCCGGCCTTCCCCTTTTTGGGTGTTCACTTCACGCGCATGATCGGCGGCGAAGTGGAATGCGGTCCGAACGCGGTGCTCGCCCTCGCGCGCGAAGGATACTCATGGACGAAAATCAATCCGCGTGATTGTGCAGAGACTCTGTTCTTCCGAGGATTTTGGAAAATGGCTTGGCGCCACGGACGCACCGGATTCGGCGAAGTGTGGCGCTCCTGGTCCAAGGCTGCTTTCACACGCGCATTGCAACGCTTGATCCCTGAAATCAACTCCAGCCACTTGCGCCCCGCGCCTGCAGGGGTACGGGCGCAAATGCTCTTGCCCGACGGATCTCTAGTGGATGATTTCCTCTTCGAAGAGCAGCCGGGCGTGCTCCACGTGCTCAACGCGCCGTCACCGGCAGCAACCAGCGCTCTTGCCATCGGCCAAACTGCCGCGGAACGCGCACTCGCATTTCGTTAGAATGACGGCGATCATGAAGAAAATCATCCTCGGAACTCTCCTGGCGCTGTGGCTCGCCCCCCTCGCCACTGCTCAACAGAGCCAACCCACCAGCCAGCCCGCAGAGGCTTCGGCGGCCAAGGCTCTGCTCCCCCAAATCAACTGCCCCGTTTCCGGTGAGACCTTGGAGAACAAGGAACACTTCCTGGAATACCAAGGCCATCGCATCTACACCTGCTGCGACAAGTGCAAGGTGAAGGTCGCTGGATTCCCGGACTACTGGCTCTATCGGATGTACGTCGATGGCTTTGCGGCCGAAAGCGTTCAGGCCACTTGCCCGGTTTCCGGCGAAGCCCTCGATGCCGAGGCGAAATCGGTGCAGGTCGGCCCCCTGACCGTGAAAACCTGCTGCGCGAAGTGCGTGAAGAAGGTGCAAGCCGAGCCCGCGAAGTACATGGACATTCTGCAAGGCCGCAAGGCTCAAGAAGTCTGCCCGGTCAGCGGCAAGAAGATCGAGGGCGAAGACAGCTTCGTCTTCCAAGGCGCCCGCATCCGCGCCTGCTGCCCGAATTGCGAAGCCAAATTCACTGCCGAGCCCGAGAAGTACCTGAAGGCGATGCTCGAGCGCAATGAGATCGTCGAGCAGGACTCCGCCTTCTGCTTGGTCCACCCGCAAGAAAAGCTGAAGGATCGCACCTGGTTCACCACTGCCGGACCGATGCGCTACTACTTCGGCGGCAAGGACTGCATGACCGAGTTCTTCCGCGAGCCGGTGAAGTTCATCCCCGCGATGCGCAGCGTGTTGCCCGTGAAGAAGCAAGAGAAGGCCGGAGCTTAACTCCAAGGTCTTCCTCGACCATCAACGCCGGAGAAGTTCGCTTCTCCGGCGTTATGCTTTGAGTCTCAAGGATGCCGCAACCGCCCTCCTTCCGCTCGGCACTGGCCTTCTGGCTCAAATTGGGGTTGATCAGCTTCGGCGGACCGGCAGGCCAGATTTCGATCATGCATCAAGAGCTGGTCGAGCGTCGGCGCTGGATCGGTGAAGACTCCTTCCTGCATGCGCTGACGTACTGCAACCTGCTGCCCGGGCCCGAGGCGCAGCAACTCGCGACGTACTGCGGATTGCGACTGCACGGAACGCGCGGCGGAATCGCGGCGGGCGCGCTCTTCGTGCTGCCTTCAGTGCTGGTGCTCTGGGCCTTGGCCTGGATCTACGTGGCGCAAGGCTCCGTGCCGTGGGTGGCCGCAACCTTCGGCGGACTCGGCGCGGCGGCGCTCGGTGTCGTGGCCTTCGCCGCGCTCCGGATCGGCCGCAAGACCCTGAAAGATCCCGCGCTGTGGGTAATTGCGGTGCTAGCCTTCGTCGCGATCTTCTTCCTGAAGTTGCCGTTTCCGGCGATCATCCTGGCCGCAGGCGTGATTGGATTGATCGGCGGCCGAGTCGCGCCGCAACGATTCCGCATGGGCTCCGCGCATGGCGGCGCGGGCGCGAAGACAACGGACAGCCATGAGATCGCACCGCCAGCTGCGCTTCCCGCTCGACCTTGGTCACGCGTGGCCAAGATCGTGCTCACCTGCGGCGCGCTGTGGTTGGCACCCATTTTTGTTTTCGGGGCATGGAAGGGCACGGACTCCACTTTCACGCAAGAGGGCGTGTTCTTCAGCAAAGCGGCCATGGTGACTTTCGGCGGCGCATACGCCGTGCTGCCTTACGTCGCCGAGCACTCGGTCGAAGAGCACGGCTGGCTTTCCGAACAAGACATGACCGCTGGCCTCGGGCTGGCTGAAACCACTCCGGGCCCTTTGATCATGGTGGTTCAGTTCGTCGGATTTCTCGGCGGTTGGAACCATCCCGGCGACCTCTCCCCGCTCACCGCCGCCACGCTCGGCGCGCTGTTGACCACCTGGGTGACATTCCTTCCCTGTTTCCTGTGGATAATTCTCGGCGCGCCTTACATCGAGCGCCTGCGTGAGATGCGCGCGCTGTCCGCGGCGCTCACTGCCATCTCTGCAGCGGTGGTGGGCGTGATATTGAATCTTGCCGTCTGGTTCGGGTTGCGGCTCGCATTCCCCGCCGGCGTAAGCAGTGGCATCGGCTCGGCCGATTTCTTCGTGCTGGTGGTCGCACTCGGATCGTTCGTGGCCCTGGGCTGGGGCCGTATGGCCATTCACTGGGTAGTGTTGGCCGGCGGCGTACTCGGCTTCGCGCGGTGGGCTCTGCTCTAGAGGTAGGCGCTGTCCTTCAGCAGGAAATCCTGCACGTAACGGCGTACGCCGGCTTCCAGAGTCGTAGCCGGCGCAGCGAAGCCCGCAGACCGCAGGCGGGCCATCTTCGCCTCCGTGAAGTATTGATACCGGTCGCGGATTTCCAGTGGCGTGTCGGTCCACTCGATGCGCGGCTCCTTACCCAATGCGGCGAACACCGCCAGCGCAAGCTCGTGGAAGGAGCGAGCCTTGCCGCTGCCGACGTTGAAGAGTCCGCTCACCTGGGGATGCTCAAACAGCCAAATCATGGCGTCCACGCAGTCCCCCACCCAGACGAAATCACGCTGCTGGCCGCCGTCGGGCACGTCGGCGCGATGGGAGCGGAAGAGCCGCGCCGCGCCGCCGCCATGCACGCGTTCGAAGACTTGGTGCACCACACTGCGTTGGCCGCCCTTGTGGTATTCATTCGGTCCGTAGACGTTGAAAAATTTGAGCCCGACGCACTGCGGCGGCAGCTTGGCTCCTGCAGCCTGCAACGCGGCCACGCGCCGGTCCACGAAGTGCTTGGACCAACCGTAAGCGTTCAGCGGACGCAACTGCGCGAGTGCTTGGGGCGAGCCGTCGTCGTCAAAGCCGGCGCTGCCGTCGCCATAGGTGGCGGCAGACGATGCGTAGATCAGCGGCACGCCGTGGCGCGTGCACCAATCCAACAGGTCCAAGCTCAGCCGCACGTTGTTGGCGACGATGGCGTCCACGTCGCGTTCGGTGGTAGTGGAGATCGCGCCGAGATGAAAAACCGCCTGCACCCGCCCGCGCGCGCCGTCCAAGAAGGCGAAGAGATCTTCAGGCCGCACGAGGTCGGTGAGGCTGCGGCCGGCGAGATTGCGCCAACGCTCGTCGTTGCCGAAGCGATCCACGGCGACGATCTCGCCGCGCGTTTCCAATTTCGCGAGCAGGTTGCTTCCCAGGAAGCCCGCGCCGCCAGTCACCACGAACATGCGCCGGATTCTAGCCTTGCCCTATGATGCGCCGCGTGGAGAAGGAGCGTCCGTTCGAGGATCTCTTGGCGAAGCTCGGGCTCAAGGGCGCGGGCGGAGACCCGGCCGCCGAGGCCGCGGCGCGCAAGGCCGCGGAAACCGCCGCCAAGCCGCTGCGCGAAGTGGTGCTCGCCTTCGAGCGCCGGGGCGGAGGCGGCACCGTGACCACGGTGCGCGAGGTTCCCGCGCCGCGACGCGCCGAGTTGCTCGGCGAGTTGAAGCGTGCACTCGGATGCGGCGGCACGGAGGATCCGCGGAGCGGCCTCCTCGTATTCCAAGGAGATCATCGCGCACGCCTCACGGATTGGTTCGAGAAGCGCGGCACGCGCGTGCGCGGCGAGCGTGGCAAGGCAGGCGCATGAGCGAGAGTTCTGAGCCTCCTTACCCGGATGCCCATTGGACTCCCCCCGCGCGCGGTGGCTTGCTGCGCGCCGCAGTCGCCCTTCCCTTCGCCTTTCTAACCGCATTCTTGGTCGCCGGCGGATTGATGATCCATTTTCTGCTGGATCCGCGCATCGGCGGATTGCGGCGCGCAGCGGGGGCGCGGACCTGGGGCCGCAGCATTCTGGCCATCTTCGGAGTCAAGATTGAAATTCATGGCCTGCAGCATCATGCGGGTCCGGGCCCGGCAGTCGTGCTCTTCAATCACGTCAGCCTGCTGGACTTGATGGTGTTGGCATGCTTGTGGGACGAGCACTCGAACGTCGTCCACAAGCAGGAATTCCACCGCATTCCCGTGATCGGGTTCGTGATGAAGCGGATGCGGATGATTCCGATCGACCGTCGGGATCATGAACGCGCGGTGGCCAGCCTTGCGCTCGCCGCAGCCGAAGTGCGTGAGCGCGGAACCAAAGTGTTCATGGCGCCGGAAGGCACGCGATCACGTCGCGGTGGCTTGCAAGAGTTCAAGCTCGGTCCGTTCCATCTCGCGACCGCCACCGGCGCACCCATCCACCCATGCCTCATGCGCGGGATTGATCATTTAAATCCGGTGGGTTCCTGGCTGATTCGCTCGGGCACGATCCGCGTGGATTTTCTGCCGCCCATCGCCACTGCAGCCTGGCGCGAGGAAGAAGTGCGCGCACGCGCGGATGAAGTGCGCGAGCTTTATTTGCGTTATCTGCCCGCCGCGCCTCAAGTGGGCTGAGCGGGAGTCGAGTCAGCGCTGCCAGATGCCGCCGGCGGCGGCGTCGCCGACAATGCGCAGCGGCTTGCCGCCCGGCACGCAGTTGTAGGACTCCAGATCGTTCACGCCGACGGCTGCGAGCACTTCTTCGTCCAGCAGACACTTGCCTTGCACTGCCTCCAGCGGCAGGGTCATGG
>CAZCXL010000020.1:7347-16728 GCA_964502625.1 uncultured Planctomycetales bacterium
ACCAAGGCCGTGGTTGATGGTTGCCGCGGATTCGATCGCCGTGGCCGGCCACAAGGCGAAGGAGCGCAGGCCTTTGCCTCCCCATTCCTGGGCGAGCCCCACCGCGAGCAAACTCATGCTGAGTTTGCTGATTCCATATCCGACCTTGCCGTTCAGGAAACGCAGATCGAGCGGCGGCGCGATCTGGATCACGCAACCGCCGCCGACGGCGAGCAAATGCGGGAGCGCGAAGTGAACGGCCGTGAAGGCCGCGCGCACGTTGACCTCGTGCACCAAATCGAAGCGCTTAGGCGGGGTCTCCGGAATCGAACGCCAGTGCAGCGCGCCGGCGTTGTTCACCAACACGTCAATGCGGCCAAATTCGGCAACGGTGGCTGCCACCATCGCTTCGACGGCCTCGGCGGAGCGCACGTCGGTGCGCACCGGCAAGGCGCGGCGGCCCAGGGCGCGCACGGCGTCGGCCGTTTCATGAATGGAGCCTGGCAACGAGTCGCGGCCTTGCTCGCTCTTCGCAACCACGACGACGTCGGCTCCGGCGCGAGCGAATCCGAGCGCGAGCTCGCGTCCGATGCCGCGGCTGGATCCGGTGACGATCGCGACTTTGCCGGTGAGATCCGCCCGGGGAACGTTCAAACTCATCCGCTCAGCGTAGCGGCAGGCGCGCGCGTTTGGCGATTTCTTCGTCGCGCAACACGCGGCGCAGCAACTTCATCATCGAGGATTTGGGCAGCTCGGCGCGCAACTCCCACTCGTGCGGGACCTTGTAGGAAGCGAGTTGACTGCGGCTCCATTCGTCGAGTTCGGCGGCGGTCAGCGACTGCCCGGGTTGCGCCACCACGAAGGCCTTGACCGTTTCTCCGCGCTTTTCATCCGGCACGCCGATGGTGCACGCTTCGAAGACCTTGGGGTGGGCCATGAGCACGCGGTCGATCTCATCCGGGTACACGTTGAAACCGGAGCAAAGGATCATGTCCTTCTTGCGGCCGACGATCCGGAAGTAGCCGTCGGAGTCCATGACCGCGAGGTCTCCGGTATGCAGCCAACCGCCGCGGAGCATTTCCTCGGTCTCCTTGGAGCGATTCAAGTAGCCCGCCATGATTTGCGGTCCTTGCAGCAGCAACTCGCCCGCCGTTCCGGGCGGCACGTCCTTGGTGTCGTCTTCTGGATCCACGATGCGCGCGTCCGTGTCCGGAACTGGAATCCCGATGCTGCCAATCTTGCGCAGCCCGCGCAGCGGATTCACGGTGGCCACGGGCGAAGTTTCCGTCAGTCCGAAGCCTTCCGCGATCAGCGCGCCGGTCATGCTCTCGAAGCGAGTCTGCACGTCCTCGGGCAGCGGCGCACTGCCGCTGAAGCAGTACTTGACCGAGGAGAGATCGAGCTTCTCCACTCCGGGATATTGATTGATGGAATTGAACAGCGCAGGCACCGCCGGAAAAAGTGAAACGCGATGCTTCACCACGTTTTTCACCAGCAAGGCAATGTCCCGGGGATTGGCCTGGAGCACCATCTTGGCGCCGCCCGCCACCGGCCAGATCGTGCAGATGGTCAAGCCAAAAATGTGAAACATGGGCAGCGCAGTCAGGATCACCTCGCGGCCGGGCTCCAAACCCGTGAACCACGCATGGCACTGTTGCACGTTGCAAGATAGGTTGCGGTGTGTGAGCTGAGCGCCCTTCGACAGTCCCGTCGTGCCGCCGGTGTACTGAATCACCGCTACGTCGTCCATGCCGATGGCCGGGGCCGTCGGCGCGGCGGACGAAGCCTCCAGCAATTTACGGAACGGGTGCACGCGCGCCTCTGGTTCCCAGCGCGCAGTCATCGGCGGATCCATGCGCCTCAATTTCAAAGGCGCGAGCAGACTCAGCGGGAAGCGGAGATACTCGGCAACGGAAGTCACCACGTATTCACGCACCGGCAACCTCTTGCGCATCGGTTGAATCCGCTGCACCCACAGCCAGTCCGCGGTGATCGCAACCTCGCAAGCCGCGTCGTTCCATTGATGCTCAAGTTCGCGCGGCGTGTACAGCGGATTGGTCATCACTGCCTGCGCGCCCAGGCGCAGCACCGCGAACAGCGAGATCACCGTCTGCGGCAGGTTGGGCAGGTGAATGGCCACCCGCGTGCCCTTGACCACACCGAGTCCGGCCAGCGCCGAGGCGAAGCGATCGACCTGCTCCTTGAGCTGGCGATAGTCCATCGCGCAGTTGAGGAACGCCAGAGCGGGCCGGTCGCCCCACTCCAGCGCTGAGTGATCCAAAAAATCCGGGACCGTCAGATCCTCGAAGCGGATCGAAGTGGGAACTCCCGGCTCGTAGTGCCGGTGCCAGGGGCGCTCCTGCATGCGCACCCAGCATAAGGAGTTGCGTCTACTGAACCACGCCGGACAGCACGTTGCTGACCTTGCCGGATTGGGCTGCCTGCAACCAGTACGAAGCGCCCGAGGCGCCTCCCGGCACGAAGACGCTCCAACTGACGTCACCTGCGCCGCTGGCCATGGTGGGGCCGGCGAGCGGGAAGGGCGAGGCCAGGCTGAGAGTCACACCAAGCTGCGAGATCAGCGTGCTGCCGGACCCGATCTTGGAAGCAGCCAACCATGCGGAGGCGTTGGGCACGCCTTGGACGAGCTGCATCATGGCGGTGACGCCGCCCGTCAGCGTGGTGCTGGTGAGCACCGAAGCTCCGCCCGGACCGCCGCTGCCGTCGTAGCCGTACACCTTCAGTCGGAAGTTCTGCCAGGTGCCCGTGGTGCCGGCCGCGAGGTCGGAGACCTTCACGGTCCAAGTGCCGGCGCTGTCTTCGTCCCAGTTGCGGTGCGAGGTCAGGATGTAGTTAACGAAGTCGTCTTGTGAATCCTGGCGCTTCTTCGTGAGCAACGAAACCATGCCGGAGGGCGAGGTCAACTCAACTTCGAGGTCGCCGATGTAGTTGTGGTCGGCGTTCATCACCACTTCCACGGATTCGACCACGAAGGAGGAACTCACCAAGTAGTTGCGCACCACGCCCGTGGTGCTGTTGTCCGGGATGGCGACGTTCACGACTTGCACACCGCTGTCGTGCACTTGCTCCGCGCCCACCAGACCCCAGTTGAGCGCCATGCTCACGGCGGCGGAAGCATCCACCGCGCCGAAGCCGAAGTTGTAGTTCACCATGCGGCCAGCGCCGTTCGCGAGCCAGAGCGAATTGCCCGCATCGCACAGGCGCGCGTTTTCGACCAGCAAGTGTTGCACGTCACGCCAAGTCAGCGTCGGGTTGGCGCTCATGATCAGCGCCACGACGCCGGCGGCGAGCGGACTGGCCGAGGAAGTGCCGCCGAAGTTGAAGGTGTAGCCGGAAGGACCGGAGGTGGTGTAAATGCCCTTGCTGCCACCATCGGACTGCGCAACGCAGAACATCGAAGAGCCCTGTTCGTTGTAGCCGGAGCGGACGTCGCCGTTCGTGATCGCGCCCACCGCCACCGTGTAGCGGCTGGAGGCGTAGGGGTCGTACTCCACGCGGTCCGCGGTGCCGCCGTTGCCGGCCGCCCACGTGAACACCACACCTAGACCACCGCGACCGGTCGTGGCTGCTGTTTCAAGCGCGGCGTACTCCGCGCTGGTCATCGTGGAGAGCGTTCCGTTGTCGAACGGGCCCCACGAGTTGGTCTTGATGTCGTTCAGGTCGTTACGGAAAGCGAACGCAGCGACGTTCGTGCTCGAGAACCCGTAATACATGTTCGACCACTGCGCGTCGTAGGCAGCGCCAACGCCGCCGGCATTGTTTCCCTCTTCTGCAGCCGCAACACCGGCGCAGGAAGTGCCGTGGTCCGAAGTGCCGCCAGTCTGGCTCGCGGCCGAGTTGTAGTTGCCGTTGAGATCCGGGTGGGTGATGTAGATGCCGCCGTCAATCACTCCGACGACAACGCCCTGGCCGGTGTAGCCAGAGTTCCACGCGCCCTCGACGTTCGCGTCGAAGAGCGGGTTGGTGGTGTTGTAAAGGTGCCACTGGTTGACGAACCCGGGATCGGTCGGCAAACGCGCGCTCCACGGACGCTTGGCATCCAAGTAAACGGCCGATTCGCCGAGGATCGCCGCCAGGGTCTCGCGCAGTTGCAGAGCTTTGCGCACCGTGAGCGCGTCCACCAGCCAGAAGTTCGGCAGTTCGCCGAGCCGCTGAAAGGACTGACCGCCGGTGTCGGAGAGCAGCGCGGAAAGGAAGCCGCTGTCCTCGGCCTCAACGATCAAACGTCCGGCGAGCACGAAGCCCGTGGTTGGTGCCGGCACGAAGCCCGCCTTGGAAGCGCGATCTTCATTGCGACGGGTCGCTGCGGATTCGGCGGCATTGGGCGCGGCGACTTCGAAGAAGGCACGATCGAAGCCGACGTCGGCCCACATCACTTCGCCCGGCTGTTGGACCGAGGACTGGAGAAGGCCGAACAGAACGAGCAGGGACATCATGGACAATTCAGGCAAAGCCCCAGGGGGGACGAAGGCAGCAGAAAATCGGTTCCCCTATTTGTACCCTGAAGGGACAGCGGCAGAGGCCATTTTCCAGCCCTGCCGGCCCTCCAGAATGCCTACAGCCCCTCCCCACCCCGCCCGATTGCCGCGCGAGCGGCTCGAAGCCGAGTGCCGGATGGAGGCGATCCGCTCGGCCGGCCCAGGGGGGCAGCACCGCAACAAGGTGCACACAGGGGTCCGCATGGCTCATCTACCCACGGGCAGCCAAGGAATGGCCACGGAGCGCCGCAGCCAACTCGAAAACAAGCACATGGCCTTGTTTAGGCTGAGGCTCCGCCTCGCGCTCGACCTGCGCAATCCGCCCCGCGACGAAGATTTGGGCCCGCCCGGCCTCTATGAGCCCAGTCCTGAATGGCTGCGTCGACTCCATGGCACGCGCATTCGGGTCAACGCAGAGCGAGACGACTTTCCCGCCCTGCTCGCTGAGGTTCTCGACCGCTTGCACGCGGACGCAGACGATATCGAGCGCACCGCCGCCGCCTTCCGGATCAGCCGCAGCCAACTCGTGAAGTTCTTGGCGCTTGAAACGGCGGCCCTCGGCGGACTCAACGATCGACGCCGCGCACGTGGCGAGCACCCGCTGCGCGCGCCCTGAACTCGCGCCAGGGCTAGCGGCCGCGCGCCAGCAACAGCCCGACCGCAAACAGCCCAAGGCCGAGCACGTTGTTGAGCACCAAATTGACCACTGCCGCGCCCCATGCCTGCTGGCGCATCAACGCCACCGTTTCGAAGGCGAAGGCCGAGAAGGTGGTGAATGCTCCCAAGAATCCAATCATGAGCGGCGTGGCGATCTCCGGTGCCAGCGTGCCCGCTTCCTGCGAGCGGCCCCACAGGTAGCCGAAGAGCAGGCAGCCGAGCGCGTTCACCGCGAGTGTGCCCCAGGGGAAAGCGGACCCGAGCAACGCGATCGCAGCGCGCTGCACGCCGAAGCGCGCAAGGGTGCCAGCAGCTCCGGCGAGCGCGATCCACAAGAGGTATGCCAAAGCGCAGAAGTATCCTATTCCCCCTTGATGAGGAAAAGCACCCACTTGCTGCGGGTTGCGGCGCTTGCCCTCGGCGTTTGGTCCTGCGCGCCTCCGGACGCTGGCGCTCCGGAGCCGGTCGGTGACATCGCGCCGTTCCAGTTGAGTGACCAAGACGGCCATCCCTTCGGCCTCGAGCAGATGCTCGGCAAGGTTTGGGTGGCTGATTTCTTTTTCACTTCCTGCCCCAGTATCTGTCCCTTGCTCACCGAATCCATGCAAGAGCTCGCGCGGGAGTTTGCCAACGAGCCGGAGTTGCGTTTTCTCTCGATCAGCGTGGATCCGGAAACCGACACCCCGGGAGTCCTGCGGGCGCACGCTGAATCCCTGCGGCTTCCGCAAACGCGCTGGCGCTTGCTGAGCGGCCCCCGGGCTGACGTGCATGCGCTGTGCGAGCAATCCTTCCGGCTAGCCTTCGGCGAAGAGATGAGCGCCGACGGCGACATCCTGCACTCCACGCGCCTAGTGATCGTCGACGCGCGCGGGCGCGTGCGCTCGTACCACGACGCTCTGGATCCTGCCGCCCGCACTGGACTGCGCAAGGCTCTGCGCGCCGTGCTGGCCGAGCAGCGCTGAGGTTATGGATCCGGCGATTTTCCCCTCGCTGAACGCGCTGCTCAACAGCGCGTCCGCCGTCCTGCTCTTCACTGGCCTGATTCTGATCAAGTGCGGCCGGGAGCGCGCGCACCGGAACGCGATGCTGAGCGCTTTCGGATGCTCGATTCTCTTCCTCGCTTCCTATCTCTGGTTTCACTTCCACTACGCGATCCGAGTCACTTATGCAGGTCCGGAATGGGGAAAGATTCCTTATCTGGGAATGCTGCTCGCCCACACCCTCTTGGCCGCGCTCGTGCCGTTTCTTGCCCTGCGCACGATTTTTCTCGGCTTGCGTGGCCGGCGCGCAGCGCACCGCAAATGGGCGCGCGTCACGTTCCCGATCTGGGCCTTCGTGTCCGTGACCGGAGTGCTGGTGTATCTCGTGCTCTACCAGTGGACTGACTCCGGCGCGATCGCGCTGGCAGAGTTGCGCTCAGGAGCAGGAGCTCCGGGTTGAAGCCGGGCGAGTCACTTGCGCTCGCGGCAGTCGTGCTGCTGGCGATCACCGGTGTGGCGCTCACCTTGCGCCAGGATTCTGGCACCGAGCTTGAGCCGGTCACGGGATCTCAGCCTGGTGAAAGTGCTGGAGAGCGCGAGTTGCGTGCCTTGCTCGAAGCCGATTTTGGTTCCTTCGCGGCGCCACGGATTCCCGAAGGCTTCGCGGCCAGCGGATTGCCTCAGGCCGGCAGCAATGGCGACGCGCGCCTCCAACTCGGCCGCGGCGTTTTTCGCACTCAATGTTTACAGTGTCACGGTGCGAGCGGACGCGCAGATACCACCACCGCCGCGATGCTCACGCCTCGTCCGCGTGACTTCAGTCTAGGAATCCTGAAGTTCACCACCACCACTGCGGGCTCCCGCGCGCGCCGTGAAGATTTGCTTCACACTCTGCGCGAGGGAATCCCGTGGACGGCCATGAGCGCATTTTCGATGCTGCGCGAGCCCGCAGTGTTGACGCTTGCGGACTACACGATGTGGATCTTGATCCGCGGCGAGTTGGAACGCGCGGCGCAGGAACGCCTGCTTGCAGGCACGGAGCCCGCGCAGGCCTATGCGGAAGCGCACGCCAGCGTGGCATCGGCTTGGGATCCCATCCATGCGCCGGTGGTGGAAGTGCCTGACTTCAATGCGGACGATCCCACGGCTCGCGAACGCGGCGCTCGGTTGTATGCAGATCCGGCCGTGAACTGCGCGGCTTGTCACGGTGCGGACGGAGGCGGACGCGGCCCCACCGTCTGGGACGAAGCCGCCAAGCGCTGGCTGCTGACGGACGCGTGGGGCATGCCCGCACAACCGCGCGACCTGCGCCGCGCGCAATATCACGGCGGCGACCGTCCAGAGGATCTCTACCGGCGCATTCATGCCGGCGTGAAGGGCACGCCCATGCCGGGATTCGGCGAGCGACTCTCCGCCACCGAGATTGCTGACCTCGTGGCCTACCTGCGCGGGATCGCTGAACGATGAACTTGGATCCCGCGCGCGTGCGCGTCCAACGGCTGTCCAGCCTTGCGTTATGGTTCACCATTGCGCTGACGGTGGGAATCGGCGGCACCATCACCAGCGCAGAGGTCGGTATGGCCTATCCGACCTGGCCGGACATTAACGGCGGAAGTCTCTTCTCCGTCTTTTACGGGGAACTCGCCGAACAATTCGGCGTGGGTTCCGTGGTGGAGCACACGCACCGCCAAGCCGCCACGATCACCGGACTCTTGGTGATTGCGGCTGCCGCCGCGGCGTGGTTCGGGCGCGGCGTGCCTGGTGCGGTGCGTGCGCTCGCCAGCGCAGCGTTGCTGGCCACGATCGGTCAAGGCTTGCTCGGCGCCTTGCGCGTGCTTGGTAACACCTATGCCGGAGCGATCGTGCACGCGCTGGGTGCGCAACTGGTCGTGGCGCTCCTGGTGTGCTTGCGCTTGCGCGCCGACCCGCAGTGGGATGCCGCGCCCGCCCACGGGACTGCCGCCAACGTTCGGCGTCTGCGACTCTGGAGCGCCGTCGCCATGGGCTTGTTGTTGGTGAACCTTTACGCCGCAGCCAGCCTGCGGCATAAGCAAGGTGCGTTCTCCGGGCACCTCCTCCTGGCACTCACCACTGCCGGAGTTCTACTTTTCGCCGCTCATCTTGCGGCTCGGGCGTGCGGAGACTCTCGCGCCTTCCGCCGCCGCAGCCTGCAGATTCTGGTCCTGCTCGGAATCCAAATCCTGCTCGGCATCTGCGCGTGGTCTTGGTTGATCGGTCCCTTCGCCGCGAGCACCCCGGACGATCGGATGCACTTCTTGACGCAAGCGGTGTTTGCCACCGCGCATTTGCTGGTCGGCGTGCTCGTGCTTGCCGCGGCCACAGCGCTGGCAGTCGAGTCTCGTTGGCGTCTTGCGCCGGAGCCACAGCCGTGAGCGCACTCCGTGATTGGATCGCGTTGAGCAAGGCGCGGATCCAAGCCTTCGCCACCCCCGCGGCCGCCGTGTGCGCATGGATCGCCAATCAAGGAATCTGGGATGGCCGTGAGATTCTGCATTTGGTGATTGGCCTCACCTTGGCTTCCTCCGCCGCCGCGACCATGAACCAGGCCATGGAGGCCGTGATCGACTCACGCATGCATCGCACGCGGGAGCGCCCGATTCCTACAGGACGCATCAGCCGCCGCGCTGCATGGATCTTCGGCATCACCGGGGGAGCGCTCGGCTGCGCGTGGCTGTTGATCTTCCTCAACCCGCTGTGCGCGTGGTTGGCAGTGGTGATGATCTTCTCCTACTGCTTCGTCTATACGCCGCTGAAAGGGATCACACCGCTGAACACCATCGTCGGCGCGTTTCCCGGCGCGTTGCCGCTGCTCGTGGGCTACGCCGCAGCCGGGAACGGACTCGATCTGCGCGCCGGAATCCTGTTTCTGATTCTCTTTCTCTGGCAGCTGCCGCACTTTTTCTCCATCGCCTGGCTCTATCGCGAGGACTATGCGCGCGGTGGTCTGCGCATGCTGCCCAACGTGGACGCCACCGGCGCAGTCAGCGGACGCCAGGCAGTGCATTGGGCGCTGATCTTGCTCCCCGCGAGCCTCCTGCCGACCCTGGCGGGATTTGCGGGCAAGGTTTACTTCATCGGCGCCTTCTCGGCCTCGCTGGTGTTCCTCGCCGTGGTGGTGCTGTTCGGCTTGCGCCGCTCAGTCCCGCGCGCGCGGCTGGTGCTCTGGATCAGCCTCGCATACCTGCCAATCCTCTTCACTCTGCTGGTCCTCGACCGCAAACTATGAGCGTGTCCTCTCCCATGCT
>CAZCXL010000021.1:0-9768 GCA_964502625.1 uncultured Planctomycetales bacterium
GGGAGGCTCAGGGTGCCTCGGCTGCGGTTGCGGCGGCGGCGGCGCGCGACGAGGCGGCACAAGCCCGACAGGCGGCCGCGGAGGGTACCGGCGCCGTCGCCGGCCTTGCCGGTCCTGGACTGGGGCAAGTGCTCACCGTGGTGGGATTGCTCGCTGGCGCCGGAGCCGCGGAGTACGGGCGCATTCGCGCGCTCAAGCGTGCCGCTGCAGGAGTCGCCTAAGCCATGGGGGGTTCCGATCACGCGCGGCACCTAGGCGTCCACATGCCGCAGATGGGCTTGCTGCCCGGCGGGGGTTCCTTCGGGAACTACACAGCCGGCAACCTCCAGGCCTACTTCGCGGCCATCGGCGTGGATCCGCGCACTCTTTCCTGGTCCGGGCGCCCGGTCATCACGCTCAAGCGCCAACGGCCGCAAGGGGTGGACGTGCCTGCGAACCTGACGGCCGCGGCGCGTGACGCCGTCGAGCTCGGCTGCGTGCTGCACGTGCAGGAGGTGGATCACAACCCGTCCTACCCGGGTCCGACCACCGGAGTGACCGAGGCGGGTTGGATGCGCAGCGTCTTGAACGCGATGATGCTCAGCCTCGACTCCTGGCTGACGACCATCGGAGCCGATCGCCGGCGCGTGCTGATCTCCTACGGCAACGAGCGCGACATCGCCGCGGTGGGCGGGGGCTCGGTGTGGCAGGGGCAGCCCGGCAGCCTCGACGTGGACGGGGAATGGTTTCACCGCGAGGGCGCCTTTATGGAGGCGGTGCGCGATCGGCTGCGCTGCCTGCCTGCCTTCGGCAACGACGCGAGCGAGGTCAGCCAGATGCGCAGCCTGCCGCAGCGCCTCGCGATCTTCCGCGAGTGGGACGTGGAGCCCGCGGCGATGTTCTACCACGGCTACGGCACGGGAGGGCACCACGCAGTGCTCGTGCAGTTGCTGCGCACGATCGCACGGCGCGCCGGCTTCCAGGGGAGGATCGTCGGCGGCGAGCTCGCGCGCCGCGTGGATACGAGCGCTGGCGACGAGGCCGACCGGGCCAAGTCGGGCGAGTGGTGGCGGCTCTACGCGCACGAAGTGGCGCGCACGCAGGACATGGCCGGTTGCTTCTTCCTGCTCACTGAGGCGGCGCAGGTGCCGCAGATTCTGGAGGCCTGCCGGGCACCGGTGCCGACAGGTGCGACGACGTCGCCTGATCCGGACGCCGTCGGTCAGAAGGCGTGGGGGATCGTGACGGCATTGCTACCGGTGGTCGATCGGCCGACGGATCCGGACGGGATTCTTGAAGCGCTGCGCGCCGCGGCAACATCGAGGTGAGCCTATTCCGCCGGGGGGCTAGGATGGCGTGAGTTACCAATGCCGTCACTGCCTACGTCAGACCAGACGCTACCTAAGATTTGTGGCGTCGCTAGGCCGATTTCCGCTTGTGGAGACTGCACAGTTGGCCATTGGGAGGACGTACATGAGATTCTCAGTGAAGCGATTGGAGCCGCTGGGTATCAGGCGCAGTTAATCAGCTACGATAAGGCTATTGGTGTCATTCATAAGCGGATCATCACTAACCTGATTGAGAATCCAATCGTTGTGTTCGATCTCAGTAGCAGCAACGCAAATGTATTGTTTGAGCTCGGACTTCGGCTTTCGTTCGAGAAGCCTGTTGTCCTCGTACAGGACGATGTTACAGATCCAGCATTCGACACTGCTGTAATTGAATACCTACAGTACCCGCGATCTCTCCGGTATCCTGATATTGAACAGTTCAAGAAAGATTTAAGCAATTGCATCAGAGAAACGGTAAAGCGGAAAGCGGAAGACCCTAACTATTCACCATTTCTTAGAAGCTTCGGAACGTTCGAGACTCCGAAATTTGACGCAAAAGAGGTTCCTGCCACCGAGTTTATGATTGCCCAATTGAACTCGCTCAACGACTCATTGGCTGCACTTCAGGCGGAGGTTCGGAGCTTGGCGGGCGACGGCCCATTCCAAATGCAGCGGCAATTGGGAAAGCCTCAAATCAAGTTAGAGATCGGTCATCTTACGCCTAACCGCAAGGCAGAACTCTTTCACTTCCTTGATCGCGCCAAGGGTGTCTACTCCTATAGCACACACCCGCTTAGCGGTGGGGGTGTCCTGCTGACCGTTGATCTGCACGCAAATGTGCCTAGCGTTCAGTTGCAGTTCTACAGTGAACTAACTCGAATTGTTGCCCAGGAAAATGAATAAGTGCATTTTCTAGCTGGCTCATGGGAATCAGGAGTGATCCCGAGTTGACCGCGCCACCATCCGCTCGATGGCCTCCAGGAAATGGTCTCGCGCGTTCACGTCGCCGAGCAAGCACACCCGCCGCTGGAGGTGCAGTTCCTTGAGGATCTCCTTGAGCAGCCGCTCGTTCGCCTGCAGGTGGTCCTTCCACTCATCCGGCAAGGTGATCTCGGGTGCCACCGTCGGCGCTTTCCGCTCCGTGTTCCACTTGATGAAGCCGAACACCTCGCGCAGCAGGAACAGCACGATCGCACCCGCGCCCAGTTCACGCGCGCCGACGTCGAGGCCAAACGTCTCACCGCCGGCGACCGCCGCCGCGCCCACGAGGACCGCGGCTCCTGGTCCGAGGAGCTTCAGCGCTACGAGCTCGAGCGAAGTGGCCACGACTATGTCGGCCAGGCGATCGCGGCCAGGGCAGAGTCCACTGCCGCGACGTCCGCCGCGCCATCAATGGCCGCGCGCCCGTTGAGGCGGACGATCTCGATCGCCTTGAGCAGCGCCACGAGCGCCGCGTGCTCCGTGCCGAAGTCCGTGATCACCGTCGCGAGTGAGTCCCCGCGCACCGTCGCCTCGGCATCCAGCATCGGGTACTCGCCGGCAGTGGGGGAACCGTCACTCTTCGCTTCCTGCCATTCCGTGTACTTGAGCAGGTAGGACAGCGTGCCGGCATTCGCCCAGTCGTTGTGCCGACGCTGCTCCTTCGCAGCCTGCGAGTCCACCTGCAGCTTCTTCGCAGCCTTGTAGTCCGCGAGCACGATCGCCGGGTCGGAGTAGTTCATCACTCCGCCGACGACCTTCAGCACCTTGCCTGCGGTCTGCTGGTCGAGGGCGTTCCCGTGCTCGACGTCCGAGAGCGCGATGTTCGGTGACGGCACACTTGCGTGCACCGCATCGTCGTAGAAACCGGTCACCAGAGTGGTGCCGCCGTCATAGGCTGCGAATTTGGACATGCGTTATTCCCCGAGAGCGAACCAGAAGAAGCCGTTGAGTTGGCTGGTGCCAGCGCCGCCGTAGTTGGCGTACACCGTGAGTTGCGCAGTGGTGATGGACTGCACCTCCGCCCAGGCGCCGTTGTTGGCGTTGGGAATGTTGTTCCGCGGGCAGACCATGGCGTGATGCACTGCGGTCGGAAACGCGATCGGGAAGTTGATCGGGACGCTGACGTCGCCGGGGTTGACCGTCGCTGTGGACCGACCCCACTGCAGGATGAGCCCGTTCGTCAGCCGGCACCAACCGTTCGTGGCCAGCCCAAACTGTCCCAGGATCCGGATGTCCCCGTCGTCTTCGAACACGATCTTCGCGGTGAAGCCACCGCCGTTCGGATCGAAGCCAAACTGCAGTTCCTTCGTCGACGCGCCGGCGCTCATCTGCCAGGCACGCGACACGCCAGGTTCGCGCAGTCGAAGGCTCGCGAGCGAGTCCGCGGATCCAGAGAGCACCTCCATCACTGCGCCGCCGGCTGTCAGGCGCTCGAGGCGCGCGAAGCCGGTGTTGAGCGGGACGCTGAACTTGCTGTCGCCGTTGCGCATGACCTGGACGAGGCCAAGGTCACGCAGCGCTTCGAGCAGTTGATCGTCGTCTCCGAGCGTCGGTGTCAATCCCACGGCCTCCACGAGCGCCACGAGCTCGCGCTGCACCATGTTCATCCATTCGTCAGTGACGACGGTAGCAGGGACTCCGGTGCTCGGGTTGCCCTCGGAGAATTCGTTATCGACGGTGGCGCCAGCGCCTTGGATCTTATGGACCATGGTGGTTAGGACGAGTAGGCAAAGTGGACGACGGTGTGAGCAGGCTTCGCGCGCTCAATCGCGCACTCGAGCAGATCATTTCCCCAGTCGCGCAGCGGATCTCCGGCGACGCCGGTGCCCACCTCGAAGGTGCGCACGCTGACCTCGGGAGCTTGGACCCGCCAAGCGAATTGCCAGTCCGCGCCGTTGAGCGGCTGGCCGACGGTCATACCGACCGTGAAGGCATCGAACTCAGTGATCGTGATCGTGTAGCCGAGGGCAGCCGCGAGCGAGATGAAGTAGGCGCGTGACTGCCCACCGAGCTCGCCGAGCCGAGCCACGATTGCTGCGCGGCGCGCCGAAGTGGAGGCGAGCGGCCCAGTGCACGCATCGGGCAGGCCGGTGACGTGCTCCCAATCCACGAGCATCTCGACCGTGGTGCGCGGATCCAGTTCCGCGAGCAGATCCTCGCCCCGCCGCTCGACCCGCAGTTGCTCCACCGCGAACCCGGCGTACAGGCGGCCAAGGACGCTCTCCGGGTTCCGCGTCCACGCGAGTCCGAGCGGCTGCAAGCGCTGCAGCATGCTGCGATAGCGCGCGATGCCTTGAGCCGTGGACTGTTGGGAGCGATCCGTCATCACTATTGCCAGACCACGGTGCCGCGCACGAGGAGTTCGTTCGACGCCGAGACGACGTCGGCGACGGGAGAGACCAACACGTTGTTCGACTCGCCGGCAGCGATGCTGATGGCTTCGCGCAGGCGCGAGAGGAGCAGCGTGCCGCCAGGCACCGCCTCGCGCTTCAGCAGGGAATCAATCGAGGCTTCCACCGCGGCGCGCACCTCGGCAGAGTTGGGCGTGAGCTGAATGGTGGGACTGAGGTTCTTCGCGACCGGCGCGAACACGATCACGTCGGCGGTGACCGGCCGACGTTCGTCCACGTAGGCCGCCACCTCCTGCACCTTGTCCACCGAGGGGAAGATGTTCCCCGCCTGGCCATCGAGCACGAAGGTCAGGCCGACGGTGCCAATCCCGGTCCAGCCAGGCAGCACCCACGCGCGGGACACGCCGGCGACCTCGAGCGCCCACGCGATGTAGTCGAGCGTGGATCCGCCATGCGGCGGCTGCTGGATGCGCAGGAGAAGCCGAGCACGCAAGTCTTCATCCGACTCCGCGTCGGTGCCGTCTGCGAGACCACCCGCTGCGATTTCTCCGAAGGCCTGCACTCCCGAGATTGGAGAGACCATCGAGAGCTCGACACCTTCCGCTTCGTTGCCTGCCTCGCCGGCGAGCACGGCTGTCACCTGCACGAGCGCGATGCCTGCGGAGACCAGCGCATCGGCGTCCGTCGCATACCGCGTGCCATCAGCGCGCTGCACAAGCGTGCCGCCGGGAATGGAGACGCCATCCGATCCTTCGAAGATCATGCTCCCTGCCGCAAACGCCGCCGGCTTGCGCGTCACGCCCCAGATGCTGGCCCAGCGCTCCAGATGCTCCAGTGCCGCCGAGTCCGGCATGGCCTGGCGGGATGCCCAATCGAGGTGACCGTGCAGCAGATGCGCTGCGCCCGCGATCACTCGCGCGAGCACCTTGAGCACCGAGCGGCGCAGCAGTGCGCCCAGCCCGAGCCGCGAGGCGACGTCGGCCTCCGTGCGCGCGTTGAGCTCGGCCAGACTCGGCCGTTGGAAGGGCATGCACCCGACACTATTCGGTCAGGATGCGAACCTCTACCCCCTTCACGGTCGTCGTGAGCGCAGCTTCCGTGGCCGCCCAGACCTCGGACCAGCGGCGCGCGCGACCGCGGTGCAGGCGCACCGTGAGCATCACCGTGAACGTGTCCCGCACGGCAGCCTCGACCTCGACGTGATCGGCGATTCCGTCGTCCACCAACCAACGGAGCGCACTGCGCGCGTACTGGCGCGCGCGCTCCACCGTGCTCCGGGTGACTTTCTCCCGGCGCAGGAGCCAGAGCAGGCTTCCGATGCGATCCGGCTGCTCGTCCGCCCACCATCCGCGCCGTGAGGATTCCTCGGGTGGAAACGGGTCTTTGTCCAAGGCGCGCGCGTCTGAGAACAGGCTGATTAGCACGGCCGTGAGCAGGCCTGCCTCGCCGGCCAGATCGCCTTCCTCGAGCACGAGGTCCGCTCCCTCTTCATCCACTTCCAGGCGCAGGTCGCGGAAGGTGCGCCGCGGCAACTGCGGGAGCACGCTCACGCCAGGAGTCGGGGAGTCCTCGACCGAGGTTGCGCGCTCCGCGCCTCCGCCGGTGATCCGGATTTCCCCTTCCGTCGTGACGCGAATCGCCATGCCCTAGGTCGGGATGCCCACGATCACCCAAGTCCAGGGTCCGTGCTGCATTGTGGTCGGACCACCGAGCGAGAGGATGGTGGCCACGATGACATCGCCGGCATTGATGTTCAGGTTCTGGTTCACGCCGAGATCCTTGGCGACCGAGGGCGCGAGCTCAGAGGCGTCCGATTGCCACGGCGCGCTGCAGAGGGAATTGCCGGCAGTGGCGTTCTTGATCTCAGATTTCCAGTACTTCGAACCCGTACTTCCCGCGGAGGCCACGTGGCTGATCAGGTGCGCCGATTGAATTGTCATGGCGTACGGCGCGCGGAAGATCGCCACCTGGACTTCCGTCGTGTAGGCCGTCGCCGCGGCCGTGAACGTAAACCCGCTGGAGTGCGTGGCCTTGTTGTTCAGGCCCAAGGTATTGCGCTGGGCTGCCGCGTCCGCGCCGCCGACGAGCGCACGTCCCGCAGCGGTGAACGCCGTCAGCGCAGCAGAATCGACTCCGTCGAAGTAGGGCAGGCTGTCGGCGGCTGAGACCAGGGCAGCGAGCGCGGCGAGCTCTCCGCTGAACGCTTGCACATGAGTACCGGGCACAAGCGCAATCAGGGCTTGGATTGTGGCAGCGTCAGGGGCGTCCGCCAGCGCCTGCAGGAACGCGTCCTGTGTTTGCACGTCGACGCCGATCTCGAGGCCAAGGGCCACGCGCGCAGCGGGCACGGTAGCCACTGCAAGCAGCTGCCGACCAACCGAGGTGCACGGCACTTCCTCGCCTGCACCCGCGCCGGCAGTCGAGCGACCGAACAGGATGTTCGTGGCCGAAGCTGCCAGCCGCGCGGCCGGCAGGCTGTTGTCCTTCCTCCCCGGAAGCCACTCACCCTTCATCCTCACGGACCGACCGAGCGAAGTGTCGTGGACTTCCAGCCAATCGTTGAGCGCGAGCAACTCCGCAAGCTCGTCCGGGATCTGTTCAATCGTCAGGCCCATGGTGCACGCACACTACGCCACGGAGGCGCATGGCAGCAACGCTCACGCACGGCCGCTCAGGGCATCTGCGGATTCGCAGGACCGACGTTGCCGCCTTCCGGGTTGGAGTGCACGTGCTGGTTGAACCGATTGCGCACGAACTCCACCGTGGTTCCATCGGCGTCGGCGCGATCCTTGATCTCTCCGGTCACCTCGAGGTTGCCTTCGATGCGCACGAGAGGGCACTTCACGGTCACCTTCACGGCCGCAAGAATCTCTACGGTGCCATCCGCGCCCAGGAGCAGGCGCGTCCCGCTCGAGTCGTAGATCATCGTCTGCCCGGGCTTCAGGTCGGTGGGCCGGTAGCGGCGGTCTTCTGTGGCCAGGGCGATCATGTGATCGCGGTTCCCACCGATGCAGATCACGACCGCCTCGGCACCCGGGTGCGGCACGCTGGTGAAACCGTACTCCTGGAAGCGCTCCACTCTTCCGCGCACGTCTCTGGCGAGGAGCTCTAACTGCACGGTCTGCAGCTTGGGAGCATCGTCCGTGAGCTTCACCACGCCGCGTCCCGCCAGCAGCATCACGCGCCGGTGCAAGGGAGCCAGCATGCGGCGCATGGCGTCGAGCATCTAGTCCTCCTCCTCCTGAGCCACCAGGTCCGCGAAGGGATTGCCCGTGGTGTCGAGATCAGGCTGCGGAATGAAGCTGTCCGGCTGCATGAGTTCCATCGTGCCCGTGGATCCACCCTCGCCGAGCTCGAGCCGGACCGTGCTCACCAGCATCTGCCCGGAGATCCGGAGTGAGGGCAGTTCCGCCTGCACGCGCAGATTAGGGATCCAGAGACTTCCGCTGGGCTGCTTCCATCCCACGACGGCCACCGAGACCTTGAGGCTGCGCGCCTTGCGCACGGTGGCTTCCCACATGGCGCGCGAGTGCGCCGACAGCCGACTGGCCGTGCTCTCGGGTGTGATCAGGATCTTGCGGCTGCTGCGAATTGCAGGATCGAAGGCGCGGCCTTCGATCTGCAGCGCCGGCGGACCGTAGTTGTCATCCGTGCCGAAGGTCTGTGCGCGGACGATGTATTCCGCGTAGCGCTCCGAAAAGTCCTCGGTGGCGGAGCTCGATTTCACGTTCACGCCCTCGCGCACTTCAGCACCCGTCCAGACTGGATCCGGCCGGGTGAGCAGGAGATCGCCGCCGGCGGTGGCCATGGCGAGCAGTGCGCGCATCCGGCAGATGCGCTCGATCGCTTCGTAGGCAGATTCTCCAGGCTGGATCCGGAAGACGAGGATGCGCTCGAGCTCGCCGACCGAATCAATCAGGGAAATGCCGTAGGGGCGCACCACCTCTCGGATCACGTCCTGCGGCCGCGCGTTCCACCACTCGCCCGGCTCGGTGTCGGCCGAGCAGTCCACGAGATCGGCGGTGCGAGATCGGCCTGTGATCGTGGCCATGGAGCCGCCATCGTCATAACTCGGGGCGACCTGGTCCACGAAACCGCGCAGGATCAGCTTGCCCTCGAAGTAAAGCTCTGCCGTGGAGCCGGCACGGATCAGCCAGGGGTCGCGCGTGCGCGTCACCACGGAGAACGAGTTGGCCACCGCTTCCAAGCTCATGGTGATCGAGACCGACTTCCAGCCCGTCCAGAGGTCACCACCGATCTTGAGCTCGACGCTACTCGACATCCTGGAGCACCTGCAGCGCCGTGGCGGCGGGAACGAATCCAGGGTGCCGGATCCGGTTGCGAGCGACGATCTCTGCGCCGCGGCTCGCCTGATCGTAGAGCTCGTACGCGAGCACCAAGGACGGCACGCTTTGCGACAAGGTGATGGTGCGCAAATCGGGCAGGTCCTGATCGGGCGGGGGAACGGATGCCGTGAGCACGGCGCGGAGCGCGCCCAGGGCGACGTAGACCGCATCCGCGTCGGTCTCATCCGCCTGGCGCTCAATCTCGTCCGCGAGGACCTCGCGTGCGCGAAGTGCGTCTGAGAGCGTTTGCCAGGCCACCTGGCCGGCAAGCTCCACGGCATTGCCCAGTGCGCAGCGCCGCACGTGCGTGGTCACCGCGGCAGGAGCCGCATCAGTTGCAGAAACCCTTCGATCCCTTCGTCCGGTCGACCGGCAGCCCGAGCGACGGCTTTCACCGTGTATTGGATTTCCTCCGCCAGGCGCCGAGGATCCCGCACCAATGGCTCGCCGTTGCTCAGCAGCCCGGTCAGCAAGGCCCGGAGCTCGGCAACCCGCTCAACCAGCCCCTTCGTCACGGGGATCGCCTGCATCGCGCGTACGGCCTTCTGCAGAGATCCCGAGGCGGCACCGCGCACGAACTCCGGTACTCCCTCGACAACCATCGCGGTTTCGAGTTCCGTGGTGGAGGCGCTCTGCAGATCTGCCGATGCTCGAATCGCGAGCGTTTGTGGGCTGCTCCGCCGCGTTGGCTGCGGCTTCGCACCCGTCTCGACAAAGCTCAGCGAGAGCCGGGAGAGTCGTCCTTCCGAGGTCCGTTCGGAAACGCTGCCTTCGAGGAAG
>CAZCXL010000021.1:9778-11016 GCA_964502625.1 uncultured Planctomycetales bacterium
TGCGCGTCCCGAGGTAGGGATGGACCAACTCACCCGGACCGGCCGTGAACCAACAGGCGCGGATCAGTGCCTCGCGCTGGAGATCGTGATCGTCGCCGACGAGATAGGCGTCGATGGAGAACTCACCAGGCCGGCGGCCGAGGTCCTCACTCTCGCCGCCGTCCACGCCCGGCAGCTCGTGCATGACCACGCGCCGCGCGAACTTCTTCTCATGCGCCTCCACGTGGAAGGGCACGCCGCGGAAGTTCGCAGGCAGGAAGCGATCGCGCCAGCCCATCGCGATCTCGGCTTACACGTCCTCGATCGTGTAGAGGGCGGTGACGCGCGCGAGTGTGGCCGTGCTCGCACCGAGCGAGGCTTGCAGCGCTTCGTTCTCTCCGCCTTCGATGTATCTGCCGGCCGGGATGGGGAGCGGCACGTATCCGGCGGCGCCGGCGACGTAGAGGGGAAAGCGTGCCGCGCTCGTGCCGAAGCGGATCCGCATGACCCTCGCCAGGCTTTCCCCGTTGGAGTAACAGCAGGCGTGCAGGCGGATCTTCTTTCCTGCGCCGGGCGCGGCAATGACATCCGCGTACGTCGTGTCGGCCGGGGCGAGATCGGCGAACAGCAGCACCGGTCCCTCCGGGCAAACCTTGGGAATGAGTTGGCTCTTCCCGTTGCGCACGGCGGCTTGTGCGTCGAAGCCCGGGCTGAACTCGGCAGGCGTGAAGGTTTCAGTCATGGTCGATCCTCAGCTCTGGACACTATCCGTGGGAAGTCATCATGCGACCCGTGTTTAATTCCAGCGGGATGCCGCGGTCCCCGGTCACGCGGGGATTCGCCACGACGCCGGGCGGCACGTTCAGATCGACGATGACGTGCGCTTCTTTCCGCTCGGTCGTGGTGCGCGAGATGCCTGGACCAATGTCTGCGGCGCGCGTGTCCAATGAGATCGAGCCGCCGAGGCCAAAGGCGCCCTTCATCCAGTCCGGCATCCAGCCAGTCAGCCACTCGACCTTGCCGGTGAGCCAGCCGAGGAGGCCGGAGAATCCACTCTTGATGCCCTCCCAAGCGCTGCCAAAGATCCCGCTGATCCAGTCTCCCATGCCGCCGAGGAGTCCCGTGATGTACTCGTATCCGGACTTGAACCAAGCCTTGATCCCTTCCCAGTTCTTGTAGACCGCGATTCCGAGCGCAGTGAATGCGGCGATCAGGAGCAGGATGAGCATGCCGAACACGCTGATGATCACCCATTGTGG
>CAZCXL010000021.1:11026-16617 GCA_964502625.1 uncultured Planctomycetales bacterium
GCGAGCAGCGCCGTCGTCCACGCCCAGATTGCCGGGATGACCGTGCGGTAGAGCGTGGTCCCCACCAGCTTCAGCATGCTCACCAATCGGCCGAGTGCGAAGCCAGCAAGGCGGCCCAGCTGCGGTAGAAGTTTCCCGACGGTGCCCGCGACCCAATTCAGCGCACTGTTGAATCTGGCTCCCATCTTTCCGGCCGTCCAGAGAGTCTTGCCGGTGACGCCGACGAACCAGATCAGGCGGACGAGCGACACGCCTAGCCCCAGGATGGAAATCAGGAGCGGTCCGCCGAGGATGAGCGCGAAGGCCACGGCGGCCACGCGAGCAGCGCCGAAGCGATCCGCGAGCTTCTTCACGGGGGCGAAGATCACCTTGAGCGTGGACCAGAACTCTTCCAGCTTGCGCTTCAGCGTCTCGAGGCGATCCGGCAGTTTCTTTGCGAAGCCATCTGCCCACGCCCGCACCTTCGGACCCCACTGCACCACGATCTCGGTCAGCCGCTTCGCCAGGTCCGTGAGCACCGGTGCGACGGATCCGAGGAAGGTGCGGGACAAGCCGCCTCCCGCCGCGCGCAGATCCTCGAGCGAGTTCCCAAGCACATCGGCGCCGGCGACAGCGTCCGCGCTCATCACGATGCCCAGTTCACGCGCACGGGCTCGCAGTGCGTCAATGCCATCCACGCCCTCGGCCAAGAGCGGCATGAGCTCCATCGCGCTCCCGCCGAAGATCCGCGAGGCGAGCGCGTTGCGCAGTTCCTGCGATTCGAGTTCGGACAGTCGCCGCGTGACGTCGGCGAAGACTTCCTCGCCGGTTCGAAGTGCGCCGTTTCCGTCGACGACGCTCACGCCGAGCGCATCGAACGCCACCTTGGATTTTCCCAATCCCGCGGCCGACTCCGCGATGTTCTTCGAGAGGGTGCTGAGCGTGGAACTCACCACCTCGATCGACACGCCGCCTCGCCCGGCCGCGTACTCGAGCTCCTGCAGCCACTCGACGCCGATCCCAAGGCGCTTGGACAGCGCCACGAGACGCTCTCCCGTGCTCGTGAAGGATCGAATCCAGAGGCCGAACGCGGCGGCCGCAACGCCACCCAGCAGCGCGAGTTTGCGCGTGAGCTTGCCCACTTCGGAGCCGACATCACGCGCCTTACCCCAGACGGTGCCCATCTGGTTCGCCACCGTGCTCAGTCCACTCGCGCGCGAGAAGCCGGCCAGAGAGCGCTGCAGTTTGTAAACCGGTAGGAACGTCCGCTGGATATTGCGCCGCGCCTTGTTCAGCGGTGCACTGATCCGGTCGACCGCGCCGATGACGACGGAGAGCGGGAACTGAGCTTTGCTGGTCACGGCCGTGGATCCTTGTTCGCGCGGTTCACCTGCCGGGCGACGTCAGCCCAGAACAGGATGTCTTCGATGGAGAGGTTGTCGAGCTCGGTCGGCGGCCAGTTCCACCTCTCCGCCAACTGGCCAAGCGCTAAGCGCCAGTCGGAGGGGACACGCCGAAAAAATCCGCCACCACCTCCATGACGCCGTGCATGTCCTCCGGGTTGAGTTGGTCGATCACGGCAGGAGGCTGCTCACAAAGCGACGCGGCCAGGTCGAGGAAATTCCCGATCGTCATCTTGTCCTCGTGCGCCGGCATCCGACGGAAGTCTTTCGCGCGCGCCGGCCGGAAGTGGAGTTCCCGGATCTCTGTTCCGGCGATCGTGACCGGCTGCTTGAGCGTGTAGACCTTCGCGGCCATGGCCTAGACTTCCTCCGCACGCAGGCCTTCGAAGCGGACCGGCACTTCGCCCTCTTCAGTCGAAGCGGTGCCTTCGCCGGCGTACCAGGCGTCCGACAGCGCGATCGTCTTGCCGTTGCCGAGCTCGAGCGTGATGAGCGCACCGTCCAGGTTGAACAGCGCATTGAGGTCAAGGTCACCGCGATCCGTGATCGCGCCTTCGATGAACGGTGCCTTCGGCGCTTCTTTGTAGCCGTGGACGGTGTCGGCACCCACGATCGCGTCGCGCTTAGGCGCGCCGAGGTCGTAGGTGAAGTTACCCTTGGCGTTGTGAATGACGCCGTTCACCTTCAGGAAGATGGTGCCGGCTCGGCGGTTGGGGTATTCGGCCATGGCGATGGATCAGGAAACTCCGGCAGGCGTGCTGAGGCGGAAGCCGATCTGGACCGCGGTCACCATCAGCTGGTTGACTAGGTCCGGAGGCAGGAGGAAGTTCAGGCGGTTCGGGTTCTGCGCATCGCGCTCGACCACGAGATCCTGCTTGAACTGTTCGATGTTCTCGACCAGGCCGAGTGCTTCCCACTGGCGGAACTTCGAGACTGCGAAGGCGCGGCCAGTCTTCGGCGTCATCACCGCCTGGCCGGCGCCGAAGCGCACGCCGTCATCCGCCAGCTTGTGGCGGGGGAACTGCAGCAGGAAGGCGTTGACGAAGTCGTAGCGCAGGTAGCCGAGCGTGAGCAACGTCGGCACGTCCAGGTAGGCGGTGTCATCCGCACCGAACCCGTTCTTCTGGTACGTGGTGATCAGACGCTCGCAGCGCACCGTGCCATCCGCGTCCGCCGTGGTGGTGGAGATGCCACCGAACAGCAGGAGGTTGCGCTCCTCACGCGTGAAGCGATCGGACTCGGCCGGCGGCAGCACGCCACGCAGCTGCAGCGTCTGGAACGGTCGTGCCGGATCGATGTTGCCGTAGAGCGCCACCAGCGCCGCGAGCGCGGCCGCCCACTCGTAGCCGGGAGTGGGGCTCTTGGCGACTCCCGTCAGGCTCAAGTGCGGGCTGTTCAGGCCGGAGCCGAGGGTGACGAGGTTCGCGTGCGAGTCGTCTTTGGCGAGGAAGGCGAGGCCTTCGACGGCGCGCATCGGTCCGAAGCGGTCCGCGAGTTCCGTGTGGAGCGCGGCGAGGTTGGCCGAGTTCGTCCACGGGCAGACCAGGACGTTGTAGTGCTCGTCCCCGATCACCGCCCAGATGGTCGCGATGTCCGGATCGCTCGCGCCGCTCGCCGGCAGCACGATCGCCACGCCGAGGCCGGCAGGAGTGCGTTCGTCGCCGTAGTAGTTGACGCGGACATCGAGGCCGTTCGCGGCCGTGCCCTTGTTGCGCGCGGTCAGGGTCACGACGCCGGCAACCGCCCCAGCGGTGACCGGCAAGTAGGTGGCGGCGTTGACTGCAGCCGCGATCGCGGCGGCCACCGCAGTGGCCGAATCTCCGCTCGTGACGCCGACCTGCAATCGGCGTCCTGCGATGTAGAGGTAGACCGTGCCGGACGCGGTCGCCGGCCCAGTGATCGTGATCGTGCCCGAGGCGGCAGTGGCGCCACCCACGTCGTTCAGCGCGCAGAAGGTCATCTTGGTGACCTTGTTGTTGAGGAACAGCGTGCGCGCGATCCCGTGCAGCTGCGAGCCCTCGCCGAAGTACTCCGCGGCCTGCGCTTCCGAGGTCACGAGCTGCGGCGTGAGCGCAGCCACGGTGCCAGCCGCGAGCCTCTGGCCGAGCACCAGCACCTTGTAGGGCTGGATGGACGGACCTTGGTTCGCCTTCGACGGATCGAACTCGGCGTAGACGAAGGGCACCCGGAGGGCGCTCGGCACTTGGTTGAAGGAAATCGTCACAGTTCTGATTCCCTACTTCGGGAGTTGGGGCTTCGCGTTTTTCGCCGGAACCTCGACGACGTCGCCGGCGCGCAGACGTCGTAGCCAGTACGTCGTACGGGACACTTCCTTGCCCTCAGCAGGCAGGGGTTGCTTCGAGCTCGGCTCGAGGACGATCAAGCCCTCGCGGCTCGGCTTCACGTGCAGGGTGGTGGGACTCATTGCGCTAGGGCGATCTCGGCGGCGATCTCGGGCACGGCATCCGGTTCGGGACCAGCGTCGATTTCGACGCCCGCGGAAGTGAATGCGGGGAGGTTGTCTTCGGTGGGATCAGGCGCATCCACCGGGTAGGTGGCATCGAAGTTCACAGCGCAAACGCCAGTGATTTGGCGACCTTCGACGCTGAATCCAATGTTCACTTCGCCGAGGGTCATGCCCGTGCATTTGCTGTTCAGCGTGTCATTCCGGAAGAAGATCTGCTCGAGCTTGTGCGCGAGCATGTCGAGCTCGTCTTCGACGGAGTCTTCGTCCGTGCCTTGCGTCGCGACTTCAAACTTGAGGTTGCAGGTGCGGAGGTACTCACGCGGTCCGTCGCTCAGAATCTTCGGAGACGGTTCGCCACTTGAGAAGACGACGATGCAGGGCAACTCGGATTCGAAGAGTGCCTTCTTGCGGCTCGTGTAGACGCGCGTACCGATCTCGGGGATTTGACCCGAGAGGATCGCTGCCGCTTCGTTCCGGATGAGCTTCCGCTGTGCGCTCATTGCTCGTGCAAGACGGCGATGCCGCCTCCCTCGCTGTCCGGATGCCAGTCGATCACCTTGAAGGTGCGACCGCGCAGCGTCACGACGTCGTTCTTGCCGGGATCTGCGGAGAGATCCGCCCTGCGCAAAAAGATGTTCGGTTGCGCAGAGCTCACCTCGAGTCCGCTCTCCGGATCCACGGCGACGTAGTCTTCGTCGTAGATCCCGTCGACTGGAATGGGGGATCCGCCTGCCGGCGTGTAGACGACCTCTTCCTCCTCCCCGAAGGTTTCGAGGCAAGCGTCGTTCACGCCGGCAGACAGGTCCTTCCAACCCATGATCTAGATGTTCAGGAGCACCTGGACAACGAGGACGCCGTTGCCGGCCGCCACGGTTGCATGACCCGCGAAGGAGTTGTTCGTCGCCGTCTTCGTGAGCCGCTTGTTGGTGTCGTCCCAGTACAGCGCATCGCCGACTGCGACCACGTCGGTCGAGAGCTTGGGAAGCTCCACGACACCGGAGACGCGGACGGCACCAACGGCGCCGTTCGCGATGTTGGCGACAGCGACGCCGAGGATGCCGGTCGTGCCGGCTCCCACGAGGTAGCCCGCGCCGGACGCAACGTCCGCTCCCGGCGTGACGTCGAGGAGGTTGCCCTCTTGGATGAAGTTCTTCATGGATGCCTTGGTGTTGGTGGGCCGGCCGCACGAGCGCCCGGCCCGAGTGGATTACGCCTCGCCCTTGTTGCGTTGGAAGCCGCGGTGATCGACTAGGCCTGCGCCGAAGTCGTGCACGGCGCGGATGTCCACGCCGAGAGTTTCGAATCCCTCACGGGTTTCGACGCGCACTCCGTCGTTGCCTTCGAGGTAGGCGTACTCGAGCGTGTCAATCTGCGCCTTGTCGGCGACGCCGATGAACGCCTTGGCGCTGACCGCGTCCAACCGCGGCTCGACCACCACCGAGTCGAACTGACTGACGAACGGGTTGACGTCCGAGTCCTTCGCCGCGTTGGTGCGGGTGGTCAACTGCTGCGCCTTGGTCTCCAGCACCGTCGGCACCAGCAGGTGCTTCAGCGCCAGGTTCAGGCGCGTCTTGCCATCGAGCCCGGTCTGCAGGCGCATCTTCTCGCGCATCAGGCTCAAGCCATCCACGGAGAGCGCGCCGGTCGCGCCGGTCGTGTAGTTGCCGTGGTTGGCCGTGTGGAACAGCGTGCTGCCGTCCGACATCGTCGCGCCGAGGCCGGCGGCGGCGATCAGGAGCGCC
>CAZCXL010000022.1:0-16458 GCA_964502625.1 uncultured Planctomycetales bacterium
ACATCTCCTTCGCCTCGGGTGGGCATGGAGGCAACGTGGTCGTGTTTGGCGTACCCAGCATGCGCATCCTCAAATACATCGCCGTCTTCGGTCCTGAGCCGTGGCAAGGTTATGGCTACGGTGACCAGACCAGCGCGTTGCTGGCCTCGGGCAGCCTAGAAGGAGAAAACCTGTCGTGGGGAGACGTGCACCACCCCGCACTCTCCGAAACCAAGGGCGATTACGACGGGCAGTACCTCTTCGTCAACGACAAGGCCAACGGCCGCGTTGCAGTGATTGACCTCAAGGACTTCTCGACCAAGCAATTCGTGCAGAGCGGTCTGATTGAAAGCGATCACGGCGGATGCTTCGTCACGCCGGACACCGAATACGTGATCGAGCCCGCGCAATACCCTGCCCCGCTCGGTGGAGGCTACGCTCCGATCGAGCAGTATCAGGAGAAGTACCGCGGCGCGGTGATCTTCTGGAAGTTCGATCGCGCGAAGGGCAGGATTGACCCGTCCGCTTCGTTCGCGATGGAGCTCCCGCCTTACATGCACGACCTAGCCGACATCGGCAAGCTGGCGAGCGACGGCTGGATGTTCCTCAACTCCTTCAACACCGAAATGGCCTGGGGCGGAACCCTGGAAGGCAATCCCCCGCTCGAATCCGGAGCCTCACAGAACGACATGGATTACCTGTCCGTGATCAACTGGAGGAAGGCCGCGCAGGTTGCAGCGACCGCGGGCAAAACCAGCACCATCGCCGGGATGAAGGTCATCTCCATGCAAACCGCACTTTCGGAGAACCTGATTTACGAAGTTCCGGAACCGAAGAGTCCGCACGGTTGCGACGTGACGCCTGACGGCAAAGAGATCGTCGTTGCTGGGAAACTCGACACCCACACCACGGTCTACTCGTGGGAGAAGATCAAGGGATTGATTGACGCAAAGGAGTTTGTCGGGAAAGACACGTTCGGCATTCCGATCCTGGATCTGCAGAAATCCATTCGTGGCCAGTGCGAAATCGGGCTTGGTCCGCTCCACACTCAGTACGACGACAAGGGTTTCGCGTACACCTCGGTGTTCATCGAATCGGTCGTGGCTAAGTGGTCGCTCAAGGACCTCAAGGTCGTGGAAAAAATTCCGGTTCACTACAACATCGGCCATCTGATGTGCCCCGAAGGCGACACCGTCAGCCCGGACGGGAAATACGTCGTGGCCATGAACAAGTGGGCACTCGACCGCTTCTCCGACGTGGGACCTTTGCTGCCGCAGAACTTCCAACTGATTGACACGAGCGGACCCACCATGCAGATCATCTACGACATGCCGATCCCGTTGGGCGAGCCGCACTACGCGCAGATGATCAAGGCGGACAAACTGCATCCGATCATCCGCTACGAAGTCGGCACCGATCCGCTCACCGACAAGATCGACCCGTTCAAGGTCGTCGCCGGCGAGGAGCGCATTGAGCGCAAGAGCGATGGCGTGCACGTCTACATGTCCGTGGTGCGCAGTCACTTCACGCCGGACATCGTCCGAGTGAAGAAGGGCGACAAGGTGCACATGCATCTCACCAACGTGGAGCAGGCCCATGACGCAACCCACGGATTCTGCATCGGATCCTACAACATCAACGTGTCGCTAGAGCCGGGCGAACACAGCAACATCACCTTCACCGCTGATCGATCCGGAGTCTTCCCGATGTACTGCACGGAGTTCTGCTCCGCGCTGCACCTCGAGATGATGGGATACTTCCTGGTGGAAGGTTAATCGTTGCGCACTCGCGGGCAGGGAAGCTCCGGCTCTCCTGCCCGCTTCGCTTAGCGGAACACTCGCCATGCAACTGAGCACTCTGCAACGCGCGCGCCGCCAACTCGCCTTCCTGGGCGTGGGAGCCGCAGGTTTGCTGATTCTCGCCGTTGCACTGCCGACTCGCGCGGCGAGCGCCAATCGAGCTCTACAACCTGATGCGAGCGCAGCGTCCTCGCGGCCGGAACTCCCGCAGGGAGCGATGGAAGTGACGGACGCCGCAGCGCTGCGCGCGGCGCTTGCCGATCCCGGCGGGCCAGCAGTGATCGCGTTAGCGCCCGGCGACTACGAGGGGCCCTTCGACATCGGAGCGGGGCGCAGCGTATGGGGCTTGCCGGAGGCGGTGATCCGCAGCGGCGGCGAGGGAACCACGGTCCGCTTGTCCGGCGCGGGAGCTCAATTGCTCGGGCTCACCGTGGACGGCAGCGGGGGCCGCTACGACCTCATGGACGCCGCCGTGCGCGTCGAAGCCGACGACTGCCGCGTCGAGGGCGTGCTGGTGCGGGGGGCGGTGTTCGGCATCGTCACCGAGCTCTGCGAGCGGGTCACCGTGCGCGGATGCTGCGTGAGAGGAATCGGAGGCGCCGCCCTCGGGATGCGCGGCGACGGCATCCGCGCCTGGGAAACCAGCGATTCGCTGTTTGAGGACAACGTGGTGATCGGTTCGCGCGATTTGGTGGTGTGGTACTCGTCGCGCAACCGCTTGCTCCGCAACCGCGTGTTCGGCGGCCGCTACGGCAGCCATCTCATGTACAGCCATGACTGTCTCCTAGCAGACAATCAGTACATCGGCAACGTCGTCGGCATCTTCGTGATGTACTCCCATGACGTCACGATCAGCGGAAACCTGATCGGCGGCGGAACCGGCGCGGCGGGAATCGGAATCGGCGTCAAGGAATCGAGCGATCTCCACATTCGCGCCAACGATCTCATTCGCAACACGCGCGGCATCTACATTGACTCCTCTCCGTTCCAGCCGGGCTCGAAACTCACTGTGTCCGGGAACGACTTGCGTCTCTGCCAGACGGCGGTCGCGTTCCACTCTGCCCCCACGAGCGGCGAGTTCTTCGGAAACGTCCTGCGCGACAACGCAGTGCAGGTGGCCGTGGAGGGCGGAGGAGACTGCCTGAACGCGCAGTTCTCTGGGAACGATTGGGACGACTACCGCGGCTACGATCTCGATGGCGACGGATTCGGAGACCTCCCGCACGAGTCGCGCAGAGGGCTGGCGCAGATTCTCGGGACCCGCCCCGACGTCGCCTTCCTGCGCGGCACTCCCGTGTTTGCCACTTTCGACGCTGTCGCTTCCGCGTTGCCGCTCTGGCAACCCAAACTCGTGTTTCGTGACGAGCGTCCTGCCTACCGCAGCCTCGCCAACGCGGGCGGTACGCAATGAAGGTGGAGTTGCTTGGTGTGATCAAGCGCTACGGCGCGCGCGAGGTGCTGCGCGGCGTGGCGTGCGTGCTGCCCACAGGCAGCCGCACTGCGATGATCGGCCCCAACGGTTCGGGCAAGTCCACTCTCGCGCGAGTGATTGCGCGTTTGGTGCGCGCCGAAGGCTCCGTGCTCTACGACGGCGCTCCCGCGGGCGATGAAGCCGCGTTGCTACGCCGCATCGCCTATCTGCCGCAAATCGCGCCTCGCATCCAGGCGCCGTCTGGCGAATTAGTCGAGGCCATCTGCATGCTGCGCGATCTCGACCAAGAGAGCGTGTGGGCACTGGCCGGTGCTCTCGGGCTCCCCTCTCAGTCGGCGCGCACCACCGACTTCCAGGATCTGTCAGGAGGGATGAAGCAAAAGTTGATGCTCGCACTCTGTCTCACGCAGCGCGCCGAGTTGATGATTCTCGACGAGCCCACGGCGAGCCTCGATCCCGCAGCGCGGGAGTGCTTCTTCGACGCCTTCCGCGCGTTGCCCGCCGAAACCACGGTCCTACTCTCCTCCCACCGGCTTGAGGAGCTCCGCGCGCTCGCCGATCGCATCCTCATCCTCGACGAAGGCCGCATCGCGCACTTCGGACCCGCGGAGCACTTTCTCCGCGATCGCGCAACCTCGCGCATCGAAGTCCGCTGCGCGGCCAACGGATCCGCCGCGGCTTGGCTGCGTGAAGCCGGCTTCGCGCGCAACGCAGGCGGGCGCTGGCAAGTGGAAACGCCGGCGGATCAAAAAATGGAAGTGATCAAGCGCATGATCACCGCCCTGGGCGCGGCAGTCGAAGATCTCCAGGTGCACGAGTCGGAACGCCTTGAGGAGGACGCATGAAGGCAGCCGCGCTCGCCGTGGCGCTGCTAGCGCTTCTCGGAGCCGCTTTCTGGTGGTTGCAGCGCCCCCCTGCCGGCCCCATCGAGCCTGTGTGGGACAAGACCGCGTGCAGCGCCTGCGCAATGCACGTCGGCGAGCCGGCCTTCGCAGCCCAATGGCATGCGATGGACGGCTCCGTGCACTACTTCGACGACCCCGGCTGCCTGCTCTTGTATTGGCGCGACGCCAAGGAAGAACCGCGCGATGCATGGTTTCACCACCACAGGCAAGAGCGCTGGATCCCCGCTGACCAGACCGCCTTCGTTCGCGTGGACGGCTCGCCCATGGGATTTAACCTCGGCGCGGTGGGCGCAACCGAGGGTCCGGCCGATTTCGATCTGACCGCCGCCCGGCGCTTCGCCGAGGAACTCTTCTAATGGCCGCCTTCAGTCGCCGTTGGCGCGCCGTGACCGGTCTGGAAATGGCCGAAATTAAGCGCTCGCGCTGGATGCCCTTCTGCTTCGGGGCTTATGCGGTGCTTGCGGGAATCTTCGTGCTGGTCGGCATGCGCGAATCCTCGGTCATGGGCTTTACCGGAATGAGCCGGGTGCTGTTCTCCTTCTGTCACGCGCTCGTGTTGTTCCTGCCGCTGCTCGCACTCACCGCAACCGCGCCTGTATTACCACAAGCGCGCGCAAGCGGCGCACTCGAGCTTCTACTCACTCAACCGCTCTCGCGCCGCTTCTACTTCGGCGCGGTCGCGGCCGTGCGCATGCTCGTCCTGGCTGTGCCGCTCGCGCTGTTGCTCGGCGGACTCGCAGCCTGGGGCAAGATCGGTTTCGGCGAGCCGGTGCCGTGGAGTTTCCTCGCCAAGAGTCTCGGCGTCGCGATCTCGCTGCTGTGGTCCTTCGTCGGCATCGGCATGCTGATCTCCGCGCACGCGCCGAACGCTGCCCGCGCGACGATGTGGATCCTCCTGGTCTGGCTCGCCGCAGCCGCGCTGATGGACTTCGCGCTGGTCGGCATTCTGCTGCAGTGGCGAGTGCAACCCCAGGCGGTGTTCCTACTGGCTGCGCTCAACCCGGTCGAAGCCGCGCGCCTTGCCCTGCTCTCGGCCGCAGAGCCGGAACTCTCCGTGCTTGGCCCCGTAGGGTTCTTCCTCGCAAACCGCATTGGTCAACTCGGACTGCTGCTGCTCGGCCTGCTGTGGCCGGCGCTGCTGGGTACGCTCTGTTTCCTGCTCGGCGTGAACCGGTTCAACCGCCGCGACCTAATCTGAACCATCAGCCTCATCATGAAACAAGCACTCGAGCGATTTGAGAAGTACCTGGACGAGACGATAAGCCTCGGCGCTCGCGGCTTGCTGATCCTGTGTTCGCTCCCGTTGCTGCTCGCCTTCTGGTTTCCCCTCTGGAACATCCGCATGGTCGCTCCTCAATACCCGGCAGGCTTGGAGATCGACATCTACTCATGGAAGGTCGAAGGCGGTGACGGCGGCCACCACATCCAGGAAATCAACACGCTGAACCACTACATCGGAATGGCGCCCATTGACGAAGTGGTGCTCAACGATCTCGACTGGATTCCCTTCCTGATTGGCCTGCTCGTGATCCTCGTGCTGCGCGTGGCGGCGATCGGCAATTTGCGCATGCTGGTGGATCTAGCCGTGCTCAGCACTTATCTCGCCGGATTTTTACTCTTCCGTTTCTGGTATCAGCTCTATTCGCTCGGCCACAACCTCGACCCCAAGGCGCCGATGACTGTGGACCCCTTCATGCCCGCTTTTCTCGGCACGAAGCAAATCGCCAACTTCACGATCACCAGCATGCCTCGCCTAGGCGCGATTGCCACGGGCATCGGCCTCGGCTGCGTGATGCTCCTCACCTTCATTCTGCTCTTGCGCGGTTGGCTGGGCTACCGGCGGAAGCAGCTCATCGTCACAGCCTGATCCCTTCACTACTTACACCATGATGAACCTCAAACAATCCCTTCTCGCCGCCGGCTTCGCTGGCAGCGTTACCTTCCTTGCCGCGTGCGGCGGTGGAGACTCCTCCCAGCGCGCTCTTTCACCCGAGGCGATCGCGGAAGCCGAAGGCTTGTTCAAGACGGTCTGCGTCGCCTGCCACGGCGAGAGCGGCCAAGGCGATGGCCCGGGTTCCGCGGCGCTCAACCCCAAGCCGCGCAACTACACCGACAGGGCCTGGCAGAAGCAGGTCGATGACGAATACCTGGGGAAAATCATCGTCTATGGCGGAGCTGCGGTGGGGAAAAGCGTGACCATGCCCGGCAATCCGCAACTGGGGAGCAAGCCCGAAGTGGTCTCCGCACTCGTCGCGAAGATCCGTAGCTTCGGAAACTAGCCTGAAACCCTAAGCCGGCTGGCCCGCGGTACGCAGATCGTTGACTGCCCGGGCCAGCTGCGACTTCTTGCGCGCGGCGTTGTTGGCATGCAACTGATTCCACTTCACGTTCTTGTCGATGAGCTTCGAAGCCATCTGGAGCGTGCGCTCGGCCTCGGCCAAGTTGCGGTCTTCGACCGCCTGCAGGGTCCTTTTGATCCAGTTGCGCATGGTGGTGCGGCGACCACGATTGCGCTCGCGGCGCTTCAGGCTCTTGCGCAGTTCTGCTTTGGCGGACGGAGTGTTCGGCATGTCTCGGAGGGCTTCTCCGCGAAGTCGGGCGGCTATTCTAACCGTCCGGCGGCAGTCGGCAAGTGGGCGACTTAACGCCCGACCGGCGGATCCCCGTCAAGGCGCTCGCCCCTGGCGGCGCGCAGGAAAGACTCGGTATCCAGACCGCTGCCCCCGCCGTCTTTCGGCCGGCCGCGCAGTGCCTTCTCGGCGGCAAGGTTCTTGCGGGCTCGCATGGCCTCGGTGTCGCGCGGATTCGCCTTCAGAGCGAGTTCGTAGTACTTCAAGGCGGCCTCGACTTCGCCCTGCGCGGCGGCCAGCCCGCCGGCACGTTTCGCGGCTTCGCCGCTGCGCTCGGCCAGACCACTGAAGGCACCGAGTGCGGCCCCGGCGTAACCCGCGCGCTCGAGGGCGTCGCCCCAGGCAACCCCTTTACTGAGATCCGCAGGATTCTTCAGGAAGACGCGGCGCATTTGGCGGGCTTCGGCGTCCGCATTGCGGGTCAGGCGGCTGAATTTGGCGGCCAGTCCGCCCCCCAGCGCGCCCAATTTGGCAATGACCGAAGCCTTTCCCGATAGGGCCAGCGCGGCCTTGGCCATCAATTCGGCGGCGTTGCGGTCCCCCGGCGCAAAGTCCAGGACTTGATCACAGAGTTCGGCCGCAAAATCGGCCTGCCCGTTCTGGAGTGCCTGCGAGGCCCGATCGAGGTGCTTTTGGAGGTTCATCCGGCTGCGGCGGGAGTCTGACGCGCCAAGTCCTAAGATGGAGAGGATAGCCGATGGACGTCGTCCTGTACCCGGATCCGCGCCTGCGCGCCAAGAACGCCCTGATCGAAGCCTTCGACGCGGCGTTGGCCACCACCGCGCGCGCCATGTTCGAGGCCATGTACCGCACCGAAGGCGTGGGGTTGGCCGCACCGCAGGTGGGCATCAACCGGCGGCTGCTGGTCTACAACCCGGCCGGCAAGGCGGCGGCCGCGGAGCAGGAAATGGTGCTCTGCAATCCCAAGATTGCATGGAAGAGCCGCGTGACGGAGTCCGGGCGCGAAGGTTGCCTGTCCTTTCCGAGCATTTACGCCGAGATTCTGCGCCCCATCGCCGTGCGGATCGAGGCCCAAGGTCTGGACGGCGCGCCGCTCGCGCTGGAGTTGGAAGATTGGGAGGCGCGGATCTTCCTGCACGAGTTCGACCACCTCGACGGCGTCTTGTTCGTGGACCGCATGACACCGGCGGACCGCACCCGCAACACGCCGGCACTCGAAGAATTGGTCGAGCTCTACCGCGAAAAAGTTGCGGGTTCTTAAAGGCCTCGACGCATTGCCCGATCCGGGGCGAGCCGCGGGCTGCGCGGCCACGGTGGGCGTTTTCGACGGCGTGCATCTCGGCCACTTCGTCGTGCTGCGGCGCGTGGTGGAACGCGCGGAAGCCTTGGGCGCGGATCCGGTCATGGTGACCTTCGCCGGACATCCGAAGGAAGTGTTGCTCGGACGCGCGCCGCAAACCGTCACCAGTTTGGAGCACCGTCTGCTGTTGTTCGAACGCGCGGGAATCAAGACGGCGCTGGTGCTGGAGTTCAACGCTGAGTTGCGGGCGCTCACGGCCGAGGCGTTCGTGCGTCGCGTGCTGCTGGAGGGCCTGGGCCTGCGCGAGTTGGTATTCGGATTTGATTCCAAATTTGGGCGCGACCGCGGCGGGAATCCGGAGTCCTTGGCCCCGCTCGCGCGCGAGTTGGGATTTGGAATCATTGAGGTGCCGCCATTGCGGCTGGGCGGCCGCGCGGTGTCGAGCACGGCGGTGCGGGAAGCCGTGTCGCTCGGCGATCTGAAGGGCGCGGCGATCATGTTGGGAAGGCCGATGAGCGTGCTCGGCACGGTGGTGCGCGGAGACGGGCGCGGCAAGGCCTTGGGCTTCCCGACGGCGAATCTGGATTTGCATCATGAGTTGCATCCGCCGGCGGGCGTGTACGCCGCGTTTGCCTTGCTCGACGGCGCGTTGCGGCCGGCGGCGGTTAACATCGGGCGCAAACCGACATTCGGCGGCGGAGAGGAGGCCGTGGAGGTCCACCTCCTGGATGGCGCCGGAGATCTCTACGGGCGCGATCTGGAGGTTTTCTTTCTGGAACGCCTACGTGGGGAGCAATCCTTCCCCAATCCGGAGTTGCTCCGTGCACAGATCGCTGCCGACATCGAGCAAGCCCGCGGGGTCATCGGCGCAGCCTCGCGCCACTGGCGGATACCTGGCCGTTACCTTCCCATCGAGAGTTGATAGGGAATCGCAGGTAGGCTGGAGGCATGCTGATTGCGCTCTCCCTGTTGTCTCTGCAGGAGCCGGCGGAGAGCGCCCCGCCTCCCCCGCCGCCGATCCCGCGGATGAGCGCCGTCGAGAAGGTGCTGCTCACCGTTCCTGAGGAATACAAGGACGCGATGCTCACGCCGGCCTACGCTCCGGACGGCGCGCGCGTGGCCGTGTTGGTGCAACTGCCCTCCGACGGCGCGCTGATTCTTTCCGACGGCGCGGCCAGCGAAGTGCACGACTTCGTGCGCGCTCCGCGGTTCTCCGCAGACGGCAAGCACCTTGCCTGGGCGTGGGGCAGCCGCAAAGACCGCGAGCATCACGAATGGGAACTCATCCTCGACGGCAAGCGCGCGAGAAAGGCCGACTGGATTGGGGCGGTGGTCTTTGCGCCTGTGGGCGACGACTACGCGGTGTGGACGGGGAAAGATGTCAAGGTGAATGGTGAAGGAATTTACGAGGGCGGCGAATACACCTGCACTTGGGGCCGCAAGAAGGCCGACGGCTACAGCGAGGCGCCGTGGCAAGAGCCGCAGTGGAGCGCAGACGGGAAGCACCTGGGATTCATCGGGCGCAAGCCGAGCCGCAGCGTGGCGGTGTTGGACGGCAAGGAATACGGTCCCTACTACTTTGCGTCGGGATTCACCTGGAGTCCGGACGGAAAGATCGCCGCCTGGACGGGCACCAAGGACTATGATGAATTCCTGATCTTCACGGCCAAGAAGGAATACGGTCAGGAGTATGAGTCGGTGGGCGCGCCCACCCTCGGAGAGAATGGTGCCATGGCTTACCTCGCGCGCATGCGCGGGCGCGCGGTGCTGATCTTCCTCGACAACATCGTTCCCGGTTTCTACGACGATCTGGGCACTCCGGCCGTGAGCCCGAACGGCAAGCGCGTGGTGGTGGCCGCGAGCAATGGCCGCGCGGAAGTGTCCGGCGGCTGGTTCGTGGACAATTCCTGGATGGACGGGTCCGAAAATTGGAACGAGGACACAGCCTCCTTGGCCGCTTCCGGCTCCAAATGTTTCATGGTGCTCGACGCGCGCAAAATTGGCTTGGACTGGTGGCGCGTGGTGCGGCCGAACTTCTCGCCGGACTCCGCACACGTCACGGCGCGCGCACGAAGCGCCGACGGCTGGCAGGTGTTGCTCGACGACAAGGTCAGCCCCGCCTACGACGCGGTGGACACGCCTCGCTTCAGCGCTGACGGTAAGAGTCTGGAATTTGGTGCGCGGCGCGGGCGTGAACTACTCTGGGTCAAACTCGCCGTCGAGTGATGACCCACGGAGCGCCGCAGCTTAGAGCAAAATCACGAGCGCGTTGTAAGAGGCGTGGGCCAGGATTGGCGCCAAGAGTACGCCCTGACGGCGGAACACCCATGCGGCGCCGAGGCCGAGTGCGAACACCGGCACGAAACTGATCGGAGGGTGGACCATGGCGAACACCGCTGCGCTGGCCAGAATCGCGCGGCCGGAGCCGAAGGCGCGTTCCATCCCGCGGAAGAGTAGTCCGCGAAAAATGAACTCCTCAAACAGCGGAGCGGCCAGCACGCCCAGCGGCAGCAGCCACGCAAGATGCGTATCCATGTTCTGCGCCGCCGCACCGTCCCGCCAAGCGCGCAGCATGGGCACGCGCTCCAGCATGAACAGCCAAGCAAGGCCCACTGCGCCGGCGGCGATCCCGGTCAAGAGTCCGGCGCCGGCGCTGCGCGCGAGGGATGGAACACCCGCCTCCTTGCCGCGCTCCATGCCGACGATCAGGTAAAGATTTTCAGTCTTGGCCCGCGCAAGGAGCACGAGCGCAATCAATGCCACCACCAAGCCTGCCGTGGTGAATGAAATCAAGATCGCCATGCCCATCGAGGCCCCGAACATCACGGCGAGCACCGTCACCAAGATTTGCAAGGTGAAGAAGGCCATGGCCGCGATCAGGCCGTCACTCATGCTGATTCTGGCCGGCGGACGTTCCAGCGGATCCAACAGATAGGGCAGCCGATCGCGCAATTTCTGCCAGAGCGCCAGCGCCAGGAGCGCGGCAAACGCAGCCTGCACGAACGCTTGCCACAGACTGCCACTGGCCAGCGCGTAGCCCATGGCCGCAACGGTCATCATGTAGAGATAGGTAGGTCCCGGGCCGATTCTGCGGCGCACTTCCTGCTCCAGCGGATCCGTGGCGTGCACTCCCAAACCCGCCGCGATGTACGCGTAGATGGGCACGCAAGCCAGCACCAGCAACATGCGCCCGACGTCTTGCGCGTCGCCTTTGGCGCCAAGAGCCAGCCCGATGCCAATCACGCCCGCTGCGTACACCGCCCCCACCACCGCCCATAGGCGCACCTTCGCTGACATCACGCGCTGCAAGGGTTGCGGAAAAGTGAAGAACATCCACAAGGCCTTGCCCTCGATCGCCAGAACCGGCATGGCGCAAAACATGAATACGTAGCACGAGACGGCGAAGGCGAAGGCCGCGAGGTTGCCTGCGTCGCCCACCAATGACGCGGCGAGACCGTGGTTCACCAAGAGTTGGAAGCCGATGATGATGAGCGGCAGCAACAGCGACTGCACGAAGAGGTTGCGGTCGCGCAACAGCAAGCGCAGATCCTTAGCAACGACTCCACGAAGCAGTCCGGTGGATCCGGAACGCGCATGAACTTTGGGTTTTCCACGCTCTCCTGTGCGTACGTTGGCCTGGGCTTGCAGTCCGGACCGCACCATGCGTCCGCAGATCGCGAGGGATACGGCAGGAAGCAGGACCAGCCACGCAAGCATGGCGAGACCCGCCAATCCGGCAATCAGCGCACTCTGTGAAGTCAGCAGCACGGGCAATCCCAAGGGATTCCAGAAGTGCGGCACGGAACCCAAGCCGCGAACCATCGCGGGGAGTGTCGGCTGTGAAATCAGGAAGAACAGGGAGAAGAACATCAACAGGCCGAACACCGAGCAGATAGCCTGGAAGTTCTTCAGTTGCCGGTTACGAGTGCGGAGCCAGGTCTCCAGAAACACGGCGACGGACGCCACGAAGACGGCAAGGCAGCAAGCCGTGAGTGCAGCAAGCGTGATCGCTGCCGTGATGCCGAAGCCGCTGATGCGGAATATCGCGAAGCTCACTGCGGGCACGGTGAACCAAATCCACAAATTCAGCAAAGCGCTCTCTAACAGTTTGGAGGCGAACAACGCTCGCGCGGCCACGGGCATGCTCCACAGCCATTCCATGTCCCACTGACTACTTCCCATCTCGCGGTTGGGTGAACCCAGACTCATCAACAGAGTCATGATGGAAATGTAGAGCAGCAGAAAGGCGAGAAAATTTTGGATCCACGCCTCGTTCCCAGCGGAAGGCCAGTCCGAGTGGTCCCATTCCCTGCGGAAACCTGCAGACCCTTCGCTCTCGAACTTCAAGAGGACCGCCTCCACCTCCTCCGAGCTGGCCGCCGGCATCGCCCGCGTGATGATTTCGCGAGTCCGTGCATCACTCGTGTCCGCACTGCGCTCGGCGCTCGCGATGGCCTCGAAGGCGGTGTAATCCACCACCATTTGACTGGATTCCGCGTCCACCACGCGACGGACGAGTTGCCAGCCCTGCAAGAAACTCGACGGCAGAATCATCACGGCCACCAGGATCAGCAGTAGGCCGCCCGAGCGTGCCTTGCGCGGTGTGGCCGTGCGCACTGGCGGGCCAGCGCGTTTGAACAGCCCGCGCCGCCTGCCCGCGGAGAAGCGCGCAATCCAACGCCTCGCGGCCAGCCCCACGATCAATCGCAGAGCGCGTAGAGCGGTGGGCGGACGGGAATCGCTCACGATCCCGGCACCACAGGCTCGGCCGCGCCGCCAGTGACGGAAAAGAAGATTTCCTCCAAGGAGTTCTCGCCACTCGTGCGCTGCGCGCGCAATTCATCCAGCGTCCCGAGCGCAGCAAGCCGTCCTTGATACACGATGGCAACTCGGCGGCACAGGCGCTCGGCTTGATCCAGCAAATGCGTGCTGAACAGCACGGTCTTCCCGGCGGCGGAGCGCTCGCGCAAGATTTCGTGCATGGCGCGGGTTGCGTAAGGATCGAGTCCGTTGGTGGGCTCGTCGAGCAGCAGGACCTCCGGGTCGTGCAGCAACGCGCAAGCGAGCGCGAGCTTCTTCTTCATGCCCTTGGAATAATTCACCGCGTACTCTTCGAGCGCATCATCGAGGGTGAGGCGCTCGCTCCAGGCGCGCGTGCGCAACCGGATTTCCTTCGACGGCAGACCGTGCATCTCGCCGACGAACTGCAAAATCTCCCGGCCGCGAAGGTAGTCATGGAAGATCGGCTCGTCCGGCAAATAGCCGACGTGGCGCATGACTTCGGGCCTCTCGGCAAAACAATCGAAGCCGCAGATCCGCGCCTGTCCGGCGGTGGGCTTGAGCACGCCCATCAGCATCTTGAGCGTGGTGGTCTTGCCGGCGCCGTTCGGTCCGAGCAGGGCGAAGAGTTCGCCGGGTAGAACGTCGAACTCCAACTCGCGCACGGCAACGAACGCGCCAAACTGTTTACTGAGTCCTGCGATGGATATGGCGGGCGGGTTCATAGGGCGTGGTGGCGCGCGGCGACCCACAAACTAGCGCAGTGCCCATGCCGGACTGCTCGTATCTGGCCTGGTCCGCAACGCCTCGCTATCATTTCCCCGCATGGGCGGATAGCTCAGTTGGTAGAGCAACGGATTGAAAATCCGTGTGTCGCCGGTTCAACTCCGGCTCTGCCCACCAAGACTCTTAGGGACGGGGCGGCCTAACTCGCCGCCTCGTCCGTTTTCTTGGGTGCGCCGGCCACCATCTTGCGCCAGTCCGGCGCGATGGTCGCGCCCGTGGCGCCGACCTTCGGTCCCGAGTCCGGCTTGCTGACGACGGGCGCAGGCGCGCTGGCCGCAGGCATCACGGGCGCAGGAGCGGGTGCCGGAGCCGGGGTGGGCCGCGGAGCCATGGGCCTCACGGCCCTCGGCTTCTCGACTTCCACCTGTTCTGCGTCCGCGTTCTCCGCGCCCGACTCGTCCGCCGCGAAGGGCGAAGGCTTGGAGCCGCCACGCCGCCGGCTCCGACGACGAGGCTTCTGCTCGCCGCCCTCTTCGACGGCCGCGTTGGTTTCCGCGCTCACCTCTTCGGTCACTTCGGACTCGTTCGGCTCGTCCGCAGACTCCTCATTCTCGTCGCCGATGATCTGCAACGGCTCGAGCAATCGACCTGCGCCTCCGGGCGCGCCGGGTGATGCCGCAGCTGCGCCGCCGCCGCCACCACGACGCCCACGGCGCCGACGCCGAGGACGCCGACGTCCGCCGCCTTCCTCGTCGGAAGCGGCCTCGCCACTGCGTTCACCTTGGGCGCCGCCTTGCAGCGCCACGTGTCCTAGCCGCCGTGCGGGCGGCGCGTTCTCGAGCGGAATCGCGGCCTCGCGTTCGGCGGCCTCTTCCTCTTCGTCGCGCGGCTCACGCTCTTGACGCGGCTCACGCACTTCGCGTTCCTCACGCTCCTGACGCTCTTCGCGTTGCGGACGGTCTCCGCGATCCCCACGGTCTTCGCGATGGTCGCGATGATCGCGTTCCTCGCGCCCGCCGCGGCGATGTTGCGCCTCGCCTCGGTCGCGGTCCATGCTCGTGTAGGCGTCTTCGCCCTCTTCCATGGAATCCGGAGCCATTCCGGCCAGGATCGGCACGCTGCCTTGCTCCACGCCCAGGAATCGGCAGAGGAATCCATCCACCTCTTGCAGCGACAACACCGTCATGTCGAGCATGTCGGTGGCGCGCGCGCGGGTGTTGGGGTCGGGTGCGCGCAACAGCAGCAAGCCGCTGGAGTTCCGATCCACGCCGAAAGTCTTCACCAGGCCGCGGAAGCGCGCCGAGTAGTCCTGCCAGTTGCCGGTCTTGCATTCCAGCCAGAACATGCGGCCTTCGATCACGGCCATGATGTCCGCCTCGAACTCGCGGCCATCCGGCAGCGCGCCCTTGACGTTGTAGAGCATCTGGTATTTGGCCGGGCTCAGGTGCGCGCGCAGCCGTTTCGACAGCAGCAGGCTCACGAAAATCTCCAGCCAGCCGCCGGTCAGGAACTGCCCGGTTTTGCCGTCTTTGGTCGGGATTACCCGCAGCGCGCGTTTCGGCGAGCGGTGGTAATAGAAGTCCTTCAGCATCCCGTGCCGATGCAACAGAGTGCCAAATTGGACCGCAGACGAGCGCTCTGGTTCGGTGAACTGCTCGATCTCGAATTTGGAGCCGCGCCCGCTCGCGACCAGCCGCTTCACCTTCTCATAGAAGGGAGCGAGCAAATCGAAGTGCGCGCCGAGGTGGCGCGCGAGGTGCTCGAAGGCCTCGTTGCGGTTGAGATCGTCCTGCCCTTCATAGACCAGGATCCCACGCTCCTTGAGGAAGTCCACCAGCGGACCGGTGGGTGCGTCCTCCGGCGGAGGCCGCGGCGTGCGAATGCGCGTGGCCTCGATGGCCTCGCCATCGTCCTCGAAGTAATCCGAGGTGCGCTCGCGCGGGGCGTAACCGGCCTCAGGTGAACGCTCACCACGGCCGCGCCCGCCTCTGCGGCGGCGTCGGGGGCGATCCTCGGAATCATTCGATTCAACCGAGGAGGGAGAAGGATCAGGGAGGGAACCCGTCTGCGGCGCGCGAGCAGCGGACTGTCGTCCACCAGCAGGCCTCGCCAAAGACTCGCGGAGCGCTCGGATCTCGGTTTTCAGGGCGCGTAGTTCTGCGACGAGGTCGTCAGCAGTTTGGCCGCCCTGGCCAGAAGATCGCTCCGAAGAACTATTTCGTTCGCTGGGTTCCGACGCTCCTTTAAAGAGGCGTTGGAGTAAGCCCATCAAGTGGAGATTGTGGCGTCGGATCGTGTTTTCCACAAGGATAAACCCGACCCACCACACCCATGGGGGTCAACTAAGCCATAGGGGCTAGACTTGGGGTCGAGAACAGCCATGACGGACTCCTCTTCACGGCGCGTGGGCGCGAACTACCGGATTCTCCCCAGCGAACGGCTGACCTTCGAGGCCGAGGGCTGGGTGCGGCTGCCCGGGGTCATGGCCGAGGCGGAACTGGCGCCCCTGATCGAGATCTTCGAGAGTTTCCGGCACGGCGAGATCCCCGTGCGTGGCCGAGACTTCTGCGACATGGCGGGCGGATATGAGCGTCGGGCCGAGGACTTCGCCGTGGTCAACATCATGCTGCCGAGGCTTTACCTGCCGGAGTGGCGGGACAATCTTTATGAGCAGCGCGCGGCCTCGGTGGCGCGCGAGCTGGTCGGCGCCGGCCTGGCCCTCGACTACGACCAGTTGCTCGCCAAGCGACCTGGAGCAAAGGACGCGGTCTTTGCTTGGCACCAGGATCTCGCCTACTGGCCGATGACGCCGGACCCGCTCACTGTCACCTGCTGGCTGGCGCTCGACGACGCCACCGAGGAAAACGGCTGCCTGAAATTCGTGTCCGGCTCGCACCGCGAGCCGCAGCTTCGCGCTCATCGTCCGTTGCATTCAGATCGCGAAGAG